>CAZQLX010000001.1:0-50559 GCA_964594495.1 Candidatus Woesearchaeota archaeon
AAAGAAATCGCTATGGAATTATCTGGAGCATCTTGTATTGTGCTTCCGAGCTTATGGGAAGGACTTCCATTAACATTATTTGAATCTCTGGCCTCTGAGAGAGCAGTCATTGTTTCTAATATACCTGCTTTTAGGAGCGTAATAAACGATGAGGCTCTTTTCTTTGAAAATGAGAACCCTAGAGATTTATCTAGGAAAATAGCGAGTTTATTAGATAATAAAAAGAAAGCGGTAACTACTGGGAAGAAAGGAAAGAGTTTAGCTAAAAATTATGATTGGAATAATATTGCTAACAAATTAAATAAGATTTATGAAAAGTATGAATAAAATAATATATAGTATTGATGTTGAAAAAGATTTACACACTGGAAAGTACAAAGGGATAAGAGAAGGATTAAGAGTATTTGAAAAGATATGTGATAAACATAAAATTAAGCCTACATTATTTATTGTAGGTGAATGCATTAAAGATAATGCAGAATTATTTAAGAAACTAGCAAAAAAGGGGTGGGAAATATCCTCTCATGGATATTCACATGGGCGATTTGATGAAATGTCAAAGGCCGAAAAAGAAGAGGAAATAAAAAAATCATTGAATGAGTTTAGTAAATATCTTAAAATAAAACCTAAAGGTTTTAGAGCACCTCAACATAGCATTGATGATGAAACACTTAATTTATTAGAGAAATATGGATTTAAGTATGATTCATCATTTACACCATTAAATTTGTTTCAATTTTTATTCTTTCCAAAGAGAATAAGATCAAATTTAAGACTGTTCTTTTCTTGGCCATGGAAATATTGTGTTAGAGAAAATTTAGAAGAAAGGCCAGTATCTTCTTTATTAATACCTCCAGTATCATTGATCGTTAGAATATTACCTAAATGGGCATTATATCTTTACTTTAAGAGTTTGATGATATTATTTAAAAATCCAATCTTTTATGCCCATTCTTGGGATTTTATAGAGCAAAAAGAAAGTAAAATTGATAATTTATTCCCACATAATAAATTTATTGATAAACTCGATTTTATAATGGGTTTAGATAAATGAACTACTCAGAATATTGTGTAGGATCATTAAGATTAGACCAATAAAAAGCTGCCTGACGTAACTTACAAGCTAAACAATATCCACAATGGATAGTCTTTTGTGTAAAGCAACTAAAAGTTTCTTTAAAGTTTACGCCTAATTTTAATCCTAATTTAATAATATCCTCTTTGTCGAGATTTATTAGTGGTGCTTTCACTTTTAATGGGACTGATAAGGAAGATTGAGCAACTCGATTCATATTTTTAACAAATTCTTTAGTTGTATCTGGATAACTTTCCTTCCCTTCACACTTGAAGCCCACAAAAATATCGTACATCTTATGATTTTTTACATAATATGAATCTGTGATAGATAAAGCGTAGGAGAGAAATACTAAATTGCGCGCAGGTACATACCATTTTTTACTTTCTTCTCTAGTATCTTTTAAATCTTTAGTGTGTAATTTATTCACTTTTCCAGTTTTATTAATAAGAGAGGTTGATATTTTACTAAGGACAGACAAATTCATTTCTTTAAAGTGTGCTTTAAGATTATTAGCACATACTTTAGAGGCTTTTCTTTCAGCATTAAGTGATTTCTGTCCATAGTTAAAAAACAATATAATTAAATTAGGATATTTAAGGGATTTCTTAACATAATAGGCTGTTACAACGCTATCTATACCTCCTGAGCAAAGAACTATTGCATTTTTTAGCTTTATCATTCAAATTAAAGCTTAATAAGGTTTATAAGTATATTTTTATGTTGAGAGTAATGAAGATAAAAGCAATTGAGATAAAGAAGGGGGAGATTATTACTGTAGGCGGAGAAGAATTAGAAGTAGAAGAAGTTGAGATTTCTGATATAGGAAAGCAAGGGACGAAAAAGGTTAGAATCGTTGCTAAGAGAAAAGACGGAGAGAAAATTGTTATAATCAGACCGGAAGATTACCCTATTGAGAAAAAATGATAGACATAATTATTACTTCTTATAATGAACCGAAATCAACATTAAGAGCTGTGGAATCGATATTAAAACAAAATGTAAAAGATGAATATAGAATAACAATTGTCGATCCCTTTGTTGAAGTTAGAAATTTTTTGAAAAAAGAAGTTAAAGATAAAAGAGTACGTTTTATGCTTGATTCTGGAGAAGGAAAAAGCTATATTTTAAATTTACTTTTACAAGAATACGCTTCTTCAAACAAAGATGACTTGTTTATATTTACAGATGGGGATGTTTACATATCTGAAAATGCTATAAATGAGATATTAGATGCGTTTAAAGATAAAGAAATTGGTTGCGTTACAGGAAAGCCTGTTTCTCTTGATAGTAAAGAGACAAAGTATGGATATTGGCAAGGTGTTGCTTTTGATGGAATAAATAAAGTAAGAGAAATGTTAGCTAAGGAAAAGAAATTTTTTGAATGTTCGGGCTATTTGTTTGCTATAAGGAAAGGAGTAATATTTGATTTTCCCTTAGAAACAAGTGAAGATAGTATCATTCCTTACTTGTTTTGGAAGAAAGGATTCAAAATAGGATATGCTAATAAATCTGAAGTATATGTTAAAAATCCAGATAATTGGCACGATTGGATTACACAAAAAGTAAGAAATGTTAAGGCACATGAGAACTTAAACAAAATTGCTCCTGAAATGCCTCGAACAAAAACCTTTTGGAATGAAATAAAATATGGTGCATTATTTACTCTTTTGCAACCGAGAAGCTTAAGACAGATCATCTGGACTATTGAATTGTATTTTGCAAGATTATATCTTTATATTAGAGCATTTAAGGAACTTAGAAAAAAAGATCATTATAAAGATGGATGGAGAGAAAATTCCATTGAATCAACAAAGACTTTGGATTAAATTACTTAACTATCCACCAATCTAAATCTTCATAAGTTTTCATGTCAGATGAAAAAACTTTAAGTTTATTCTTTTTTGCGAATTCATCAACGGCTTTTTTGACATCAGGTATAATGTAATCATGCCCACTTAACACGCCTCCGTCCTTGAGAATTGCAAAATAGAGTTCTAGGTCTTTTTTTACATATTCATATTCATGATTTCCATCAATATAGGCAAAATCCACTTTTTCTTTTATAAATGGTAATGCTTCAGATGAAACTTTTCTTATAAAAACAACATTCTTATACTTTTTAAGTAATCTATGAGAGAAACGACGGTAATAGGGAGCATGAGGTATTTTCTGCTCATCAATATACTCAATGTATGGATCAATTAGGTATAGCTTTTCAATATTTAGAGTATCGAGAATTGTTTTTGCATTTTCTCCCATAAAAGTTCCTATCTCTACACCTATCAAAGGTTGATTACCAAAAGTATCTTTAATAAAATAAGTTGATTTTCTTGGACGCAATTTTGTGAATTTATAACCAAATCTATGGAGAAGATGATTAATTCTGTATTTAAAAAATGAATTCATTAATATTTTATTACTTGAAGTGTTATAAAGATTATTATTCAGTCATATTATCATTAAATTTCTAATACTCTCTTGATTTTCACTTTAAGTTCGTCTAAAGATGATACAATGGGCATTGATGCAATTAAAATAGCACTGAGATATTCTAAACCTTCGTCAGCCGTCTCATCTGTCTTAATTCCTAGTGCTGGAATGCCTTTAGCATATGCATACCCTAATTCCCATGCTGTACCTGCTCCAACATGTAAACCGTCAAGAGCTGCAATGATTAAATTACAATCTTTAAATCCTTTAACTATGTCTCCTTCGAATACTTTTTTAACATCTTTTATCGATTTTGCGTAGCCAACATCTCGATGGGGGAGAAATGTCTCTAAACCGAGAGATTTACAGAGTTTATCAATAGATTCAAGCATTTCTTTCTCGTTTTTTGTCCATATTTTGCCTGCAATGTAAACTTTCATGCTATTGATGTGAATGAGGAAGTTTTAAGCTTTTGGGACAATCGGATAGGCTTAAAAATGATCTTAGTGATATAGAAATATGAAAATAGTTGTCATCCAATTAGGAGCGAAGGGAACGGTGGTTAGAACGATGTCAATTCTTCCTGCATTGAAGAAGAAATACCCAAATGCAAAGATTGATTGGATCACTAAAGATAATGTTAAAGATGTTTTTCTAAATAACCCTTTTGTAAACAAAGTATTAAGTTTACCATATAAATATGAGGATAAATATGATCTTTTATACAACTTCGATATAGATAAAGAAGCATGTGAAGTTGCTGTTTCAATAGAAGCAAAAGAGAAAAAAGGATTTTATTTTGAAGGGGGATATCCGCAAGCGTTTAACTTGGGAGCAGAATATTATCTCAATACAATGTTTGACGATGAATTGAAAAAGAAAAACAAAAAGACTTATCAGCAAATGATTTTTGATGTGGCTGAATTGCCTTTTCAAGGAGAATATTGTCCGATATATTTAAGTGATAAAGAAAAAGAATATGGGGATGCTTTTATTAAGAAAAATGGATTAAGCAATAAAAAATTAATCGGTATACATATAGGATCTTCTCCAACCTGGCCTTCTAAATCGTGGAATTTAGAATATATAAACGATTTTATAAGGCTATCAAAAAAAGAAAAATATGATATTATAGTTTTTAGTGGACCTAATGATAAACAAAGAAGGGAAAAATTAGAAAATGAATTGAAAAAAGAAAAATTAAATATTGTTTTTAATAATCCTATGAATAGTGATAGAGAATTTGTTTCTTTATTAAATGAATGTACTTATATCGTTTCTGGAGACAGTTTTGCCTTGCATGTGGCTATTGCATTAGGAAAGAAAACCATAGGTTTGTTTTTCTGTACATCTGATTCTGAAATAGAAGATTATGGATTACTTACTAAGATTGTATCTCCATTGAGAGATAAATTTTTTCCGGAAAGAATGAATGAGTACAGCGAGGAACTCACGAAAAGCATAACAGCAAAGGAAGTTATGCAAGCTGTTGAGAATAATAAAGAAAACAAATAAAAAGGTCGTTTGGCAGCTATTATAATGGTGGAAGAAGAGAATCGTATAGAAAAAAGATATGACAAAATTATTAATTGGTTTAAAAATCCCTATAATTTAATTTTGGTAGGCATTCTTCTTCTGGCTTTCATACTAAGATTATATTTCTTTATTCAAACCCAAGGACAGCCATTGTGGTATGACGAGGCTGAATACATGGCTCATGCGAAAGAAATTGCTTTTAATGTTCCATATACCGAAAATCCACAGAGGCCTCCATTATTTCAGTATTTAGCAGCATTAATCTTTGTAATTGGTCTTGGAGAGGGAATAATTAAGTTTCTTTGGGTAATGCTTCCTTCTCTTGCACTTGTGTTTGGCGTATATCTTCTTGGGAAAGAGATGTATAATAAAAATGTTGGATTAGTGGCCGCTTTTCTCACAACCGTTATGTGGAGTTATTTATTCTGGACAGCAAGAGTACAACCAGACTTTTTCTCTATGTTTTTCTCTGTACTATCCGTATGGTGTATGTGGATATATTGGAAACGGCAAGATGGCGAAGGAAAGATAAGAAAATTTGCCATATGGGCGGGAGTGTTATCTGCTTTAGCATTTTACTTTAAGGTATCGGCCTTGCTAATTCCTGTGTGTTTTATAATATTTGCACTAATAAAAGATAGAATTCATGCATTTAAAGTAAAAGATTACTGGTATTCGGCTTTAGCTTTTGTATTGACATTAGTTCCATACTTTATTTGGTCACAGTTATCATTTAGCACTCCTTTGGCATTTAGAGCAGGTTACTCAAATGCATTTATACAACCAACTCCTTTTGCTTGGAATGTAATTAATTACTTTTACTTAATGACCGAAAATATTATTTTTGTATTATTTATTATAGGTCTTATCTTCGGATTAAGATTCATTCTATATTCTGACGTATTGATAAAAGATAAAAAGAAATGTTTTGATCCAAATATATTTAGCATAATATTATTAATTGTTGTGGCTGCATTTTATATATTTTATATTAGGGGAGTCGACGATAGATGGGTATTTTTGTGGATGCCGTTTATCTTTTACTTATGTGGGAGTTTTATTGATTTTGGATATACATATTTGAAAAAATATAAGAAATCTATAGCGATTATAGTTGTAATAATCATTCTTGCGGTGGCCGGAGTCATGCAAGTAAACCATGCTAATAAAATAATACAAGATAAAAAAGAAACTTATCTTCCGGTAAAAGAATCTGGAATATGGATAAAAGAAAATTCGAATCCGGGAGATTTAATTTTATCCCCATCGTACACACAAAGTGTTTATTATACCGAGAGAAACGTAAGTCTGTATGACTCCGGGGTAAAAACGCTTGAAGAGGCGGATATTTATATAAACAATAGCAAAGCCAAATATATGCAAGTTTCTGTATTTGAGCCCATGCCTCCGTGGGTAAATGAATGGGTACAAAAGAATCAAAATAGATTGATTGCAAGGCAAGCTTATTTTGCTGATCCTGAAAGAAAACAAGCGGTTTTAATCGTTTACGAAATAATCTATTGACTGAATAAATCTTTATATAGATTGATTTTTGATAATATAAATTATAAAATGAGTGAAGGGCGAACAATTGAGGCGTGTAGGGTTTGTGATTCAAGTAGTTTAGAAGTTGTTTTAGATTTAGGAAAGCAGCCTTGGGGCAATCATTTTTTGCCCAAAGAACAAGTTGGTACTGAGCCAAAATACCCCTTAAGATTGGCTTACTGTGGAGATTGCTCTGTAGCCCAACTTGATTTTACAGTGCCTAAAGAAGTAATGTTTGGTCATCATACTTATATGTCTGGAACAACCAAGACTCTCAGAGATCATTTTAGAACAACTGCGAGGCAAATTCATGATGATTTCTTTGAAGGAAAACCAAAAAAAAGTGCTTTGGATATAGGATCAAATGATGGCAGCCAACTTGTATATTATAAAGAATTGGGTTTTGATGTTGTAGGAGTTGAATGCTGCCCAGAGATTGCTCGTTTTGCAAACACTAACTATATTCCGACGATCTCGGCTTTTTTCAACCAAGATACGGCCAAAGAGATAATGAGAGATAGAAGTGGTAATGGAAATAAAAACGGATTTGATATAATTAATGCTTCCGGTGTTTTCTTCCACTTAGAAGAACTTCATTCGGCTACAGAAGGGATTAGGGAATGTTTGGATAAGAATGGGGTTTTTGTAGCACAGTTTCTTTACATGAAAGATATTATGGCAAATGGGGCTTTTGATCAAATTTATCATGAACACTTACTTTATTATAACATAAGAACCGTAGAGAGGTTACTAAATAGGCATGGATTAAGTGGTTTCCATGCTTATCGCTCTCCAATACATGGGGGATCGATTATTCTCTTAGCGGGACATGATGGAATAAGAAAACCAACAGATGAGTTAAAATCTATGGTAGCCCAAGAAGAAAAAGAAGGTGCAAATACAAGGGCACATTATGAAAAATTTGCTGAATTGACAAGAAAAAGAAAAGAAGAAATTGTTAGGGATTTAGATAAATTTAAAGGTGCTGGAAAGAAGATTTATGGGATGGGTGCTCCTGTTAAAGGAAATACCCTCTTAAATTATTGTGGAATCGGAACACAATATTTGGAATGTCTTGTAGAAAGAAACAATCGTCGACAAGGTCTTTTCTCGCCTGGAATGCACATTCCTATTCGTTTAGAAGATGAACTTGGAGAACTAGAACGACCTGATGTTTACTTTGTTTTGGCATGGAATTTCAAAAGAGAGATTTTAAAAAGGTATGCCTCTCTTGCGGAACAAGGAGTGGAATTTTACTTTCCAGTTGATCCTGAAAAAACTCAAAAATGAAAACATTAGTAACTGGAGCAAGCGGATTTTTAGGAAGACATTTAAGTGCGAGGTTAAAGAAAGAGGGTCATGAAGTAGTTGAATTAAGTTCTAAAAATTGTGACTTAACTGATAAAAGTAATCTTCGTAAATTTAATGATATTAAATATGATAGAATATTCCATCTGGCTGCCTGGACGCAGGCAGGAGACTTTTGTTTGCGTCATCCCGCCGAACAATGGATAAATAATCAACAAATAAACACAAATGTTTTATCATGGTGGAGAGAAGAACAGCCACAATCTAAAATGATCGCAATGGGAAGCAGTTGTTGTTATGATCCTGAGTTGGAATTAAATGAAAAAAATTTTATGGTTGGAACTCCCATTGATAGTTTGTATACTTATGCAATGACGAAAAGAATGCTGTATCTAGGTTTACAAATGATGAACAGACAGTTTGGTATGGACTATTTGTGTTTAGTGCCATCTACATTATATGGAACCGGATATCACACTGGCGGAAAACAAATGCATTTCATTTTTGATTTAATTAAAAAAATTGTAGATGGAAAAGAGAAAGGCAAAGATGTTGTATTATGGGGTGATGGTTCTCAAGTAAGAGAACTAATTCATGTAGATGATTTTATTAACGCTGGTTTGATTCTATCAGAGCGAGTTAACAATGAAGTTGTAAATATAGGTGCTGGAAGAGGACAGAGTATTCGAGAGTTCGCTGAAATAATTTGTGACATTGTTGGATATGATTCTAGCAAAATTAAATATGATACTAGTAGATACGTTGGCGCAAAATCAAAGGTACTTGATACAAGAAAGTTACATCGATTAATGCCTGAATTTAAACAAAGACCGCTTAAAGAAGGTTTAAGAGAAGTTGTATTAGAATATCAAGAAAGGTTAAATGGAAGCAAAGTGTAAAATTGCATCAACATACTTTTTTGCTGTTCCTTCAACAGTATAATTTTTTAATACATCCTCATAAGCTGCATTTTGTATTTTTTTCCAATTCTTTTTATTTTTAATAAGATAGTTTATTAATTTTCTGAAGTCTTCACCATCATCGGCTTTGAACAAAAATCCATTTTTTCCTTGCTTAATAATCTCTTTCGCCCCTTCTAAATCTGGAGCAATAGTTATTTTTTTACAGGCCATTGTATGAAGAATTGCTCCCGGAACAACGCGGGCATTTGCCTCAGATTTGGCTCTCATTCCAACACATATGTCTGAAGCATTACAATAATCTCCGACTTCTTTAACGGTTTTAAGGTATCCGGTGAAAATAGCTCGCTTTCCAAGTCCAAGATCATTCGCAAGTTTTTTTAAATTATTAAACTCTATTCCTGTTCCAACCATAATAACGCCGATCTTTGGATTATTTTTATATAGATCTGCGATCCAGGTAATTAACTTGTCTAAACCTTTTCCGGAATGCATTACTCCGTGATAAGACAAAACAATATCGTCTTTTTTAAAACCGAGTTTTGTCCTTAAGTCTAATTTGTTGCGCGGGTAAAAATCATTTAAATCTGGAGCGTCATGGACTACTTTAATTCTATTTTTTGGTATCCCCCAATCTTCTAACCTCTTACCTGCTGCTTCTGAACGACTAAAAAATCCATCTAGTCTTTTTGCTTCAAATTCATCAATTACTTCAGTTATTTTTAAAATTGGCTTTGCCCACTTTTTCTTACCCAATTGATTATGAAAATGCCAGTCACTGTAAGCAGTAGCAACATTAGTACGACAGAAGATCTTGAAAATATAGGCAATAAATGGCAATATTTCTGAAACAAATATCACACTAGGTTTGAATTTTCTAAACTTAAATATGGCAATAGGTAAAAACAGATACATTAAAATAAATTTAAATATAATGTCTCTTGCTGATCCCCTATTTATTATAAGAGGTAATTCTTCAACTTTAATATTTTTTGGGATAGAACTTATTTTGTTAGGTCCGCGGAAGCTTAAATGATATATACTTGCTTTAGAAGATAAAATATTGAGCATCGATCTAAATTCTGCAGCCAAATAATATTGTTCCGCCAAACTATATCGAGAGAATATGGCTATTCTAGGTTTATTTTTTTCTTCTAATTCCATTTTTAATTAATCCTACTATGAATCCTGCGCCGTAACTAATATGAATCGTAGTAAATATGAAAGGTAGCAGTAAGATCAAAGCGCCTTTTTTGTTTTTTAAAGATTCATATGCTGAGAAGAATATATTAAGCGCAATATAAAGAAACAGAGGCAATAAGGCAAAAAAGCTAAACTGGAGAATAAAAGAAAGCGAGATTATATATAAGATAAATAAACTAGGAATCAAAAAGTAAGGTCTTTTGATCGTTTCTTTTAGGCTTTCTTTCTTTGGTCTAACAACCCCATAATTAAAGACCTGCTTTGCAAGATTAAAAATAGACTTTCGTCTTCTATTAAAAACAACTATCTCTGGGGAATAGGCAACTTTAAGTCCTACTTTCTTAGTATCTGCAATAAATTTAGGATCTTCTCCAGGATATATCGTTTCATCAAAGATAACTTTCCTAAAAACCTCTTTTTTACATATTAAATTTGCAGATGTGACTTTAGTCTCATCGGCATCTAAATCTAAATTCCGAGATGTATATCGTGTGCTTATATTTGCACTTCCAAATATGGAACCTAATGCTATACCACTGGCATAAGCAAAAACCCCTTCATTAATATCTGTATGTTGTGGGCCCCCAACGATATCGATGTTTGGATGATTAAGAAAGAAGTTTTTTACACTTTTACCCCAATTATCACTTAAAATTGTGTGGGCATTTATAAAAGCAATAAATTTTGTTTTCGCTTTTTTTATACCTTCATTTCTATTTTTTGAAGGGTTATTTCCTCGAACGATAATAAAATTTAGGTCTTGTTGCTTTATACTCTCTTCTCCCTCTATTAAACTATTTTCAGATGCCGGAATTATTATTGTTATGCTTTTCATTTTTTCTTAGATGTAAAAAAATCGTATATTTTAACAAGATCTCTAAAATGAGAATTTATAATTCTTAATCTTAATACTGCCAGAAACATTAAAGGGCCGGCCTTCATAAAATTAACATTTGAGTATTCTTTATCTGCCCACACAGTAGGAAACTCATCTATTTTAAAGCCATGTAAACGTAAATTATAAAGAAGATCGACATCAAAAGCCCATTGAGTGATATGCAAATAAGGCAAAACCTTTTCTATAGAATTACGTGTAAAAACCTTTGCCCCACACTGAGTATCTTTATAGTTAAAGAAAAACATACTTCTAATCAAAAGATTAAAAATGCGCGAAACAAGAATTCTTTGAAGCGATGGTCTTGGATTTACAATTGCTCCCTTTACATAACGAGAGGCAATAATTCCATCATACTTAATGTTTTTAATTAGATTGTAAAAATCTTCGGGTTTTGTAGCGAGGTCTGCATCGACAAATCCAATCAGATCATTTTTTCTTTTTAATGCTTCTTTAAAACCTTCAATAATTGCGAGTCCCTTTCCACCTTTCTTAAAATTTAGATAGGAAATCTTTCTATCTTTTTTTATAAATTGTTTTACAATTTCCTCAGTTCTGTCTTGAGTGGCGTTTATCACGACAATTATTTCATAATCGATTTTCTTTTTTTTGTTAAGCTCGATAAAATAAGAGGAATAAGATTCTAACATCTTACTTATTCTCTTCTCTTCGTTGTGGGCCGGAACTATTATGTTGACTTTCATTTCTAAGGAGTAAAATAGACCCTATTAAAAACATTACTGATGACCCTAAAAACGCTAAGGAGAATGATAAGATACTATGCGAGAAATAGCTTAACAAAACTACTTCGAGAATTACGAACAAAAAGATATAAGGATAATACTTATGTTTTCCTACCGATAATTTATAAAGTATAATTAAATTAGTGAAGGCGATTATACTTGAGGCGACACCGATGATAAATAATATACTTCCATTAACTTCTCCAAGTGTTTTTCCTGCAAAGAGGACTATTATAAATTCTGGAAAGAAGTAAAACACTAGTAGCGCTACGATAATACAAACAGTTAGTATGAAGAATGCACTTGTAAATATGGGTTTGTGCTCTTTTTTATTTATATGGCTTTCTGAAGAAAGTGGGAACATAGCTTTGCTGATTGGACTTGTTCCAAAAAAGATGATTTTGCCAAGAAGAGAGATTATTGCATAGGCTCCCGCCACACTATCTTCAAAAAATACTTTGGCCAATATTACGTCGAGGTTATAGAATAACAGAAGAGCAAAGACTGTAAAGAATATTGGTTTTGTATAGCCATATATTCCCGTCGTTTCTGCACCTTCTTCTTTTGAACTTAAAATTTTTTTAAGAGGGATGAAAGATAAGAAAAAAGCAATAAAAAGTGCAAGTATTGATCCTGCTAAAGCGCCGTAAACTCTCCATCCGATAAAAACTAAAAGCACTCCAAGGACCAATTTTAATACACTTTCGATTATTACGTTTAAACCTAAAGATGAAAACATCTTTTTTCCAAGTAAAGCGCCACGAGGAACTGGAGCTAAAAATGAAGTAAATATTACAAGTCCATTAAGTGAAATAAGCCAATATGGTATTCTAAGTAGATCAGAAAGAAAGATTGCCAAAATAAGATAAAGAACAAAAATTATAACTGAAACGTGCAAACTTTTTCTTAAAGATCTTTTAATAATATTTTTAATCTTACCATCGTCTTTAGCTCGCGAACTATAATTTGTTATTACGGTTTGTATAGATTCTGAAAATATGCCTATTATATAGAATATTGAAGTTAGTGCTGCTAAAATCCCATAATCCTCTAAAGAAAGAAGGCGCGCCATGCTGAACTGAAAAACAAAATTAAATAAATTAAAAATACCAAAAGCTATCAATAGAATTAGACTGCCGCTTATTACCTCTTTATGAAGTTTAATCATTTTATATAAATATTCCTTTTCTAAATATTATAAATCCTAAAATAACGATGATTAATTGGAAGGCCCAGAGCATATAGACAAGTTTCTTTTCTGTAGCTTTTATATTTAATTTTTTCATTAAAAATATCGCTACATGTTCTAATCCATATATTTTATCATATAATGGATCTAGAGATCCATCTTTGTTCGGTTTCCCAAAAGATGCTTTCTTGAGTTTGCCTCTTGATTTAAGTATAGTCTCAAGAATGAAAGGTATAAAGAAAAATAAAGCAATTTTTTCAAAGTTCCCAAGAATTGCAATTATTGCGACCATACTACCAATGGCATATGTAAGAACGTCTCCTCCTAAGACTTTTGCTGGATAAAAATTAAAAAAGAGGAATGCGATTAAGGCTACAATCATACATAATGCAATAACAGAAAGCCAGGAATTTCCTGTAAAGAACGCTACAAGTGCCATTCCTGCAAGCAAAATAATGCCTTGACCAGCTTCTAATCCATTATGGCCTGCAAGAAAATTATATGTTGCAGTTGCACCAATAATTCCTAAAGGGATGAAGATTAACGGATAAATTAATCCCACGTCTACCACCCCATTAAAGGGTAGGGAAATTGAAGATTTTCCGGCATTAATAGCCATTAAGGGAATTGCTGCGAAAAGCATTAGGATGAGTCGCGATCTTCTGGAAAGGCCTCCTTTCCTCCATCCTAAAAGATCATCAATTAATCCGACCCCTGATGCGATGACAATAACTAACACTGCCGTTATAATTTCTATGAGAAAATCTGAAGTTCTTAAATAAAATACCCTATACGCTACAAAAACAAAGATCCCTAAGATAAACCCTAACATAACTACCAGTCCGCCGGATCCAGAGACTTTTGGAGCGAGGTATTTATTCATGTCATCCCAAACTAATCCGATACCTCTGGCTTTGTTAATCCAACGCGGAAGAAGAAATAGAGTGATTAAAAAGCTACACAATAAAGGAATAACAAGTAAGTAGTCTACCATTTTACCTCTTAGTCATTTAAGGGCCCTGATGTTTTTAGATATTTAGGATCGAACTTAGTGGTTGAAGGGTAATTAATCTCCCAAATTCTGATTGGGCCCCTAATATCCCCGCCATAATATACGAAGTCACTGTCTAAGTTTATATTGTTTGATTTTATTTGAGAAACAACATAATCATACTCTGTATGAACTAATTTAAATGAAGGGTCATTGGCTTTGTATAAATAAAGACGAGCTAATTGAGATTTAACTGTTTTATTACTAAGATAAATAACTGCGCCATCTTGTTCAACTTGTATGCCTCCATCTACTTGATTTAGTCTTGGGAGCATGAATACCCCACTTTCTATACCGGATCCATAATCAATGAAAGTGTCTTGGAAGGCGTATCTCAATGGAAGTCTGTACTCTCCCTTATTAGGATAAACAAAAATCCCAATTGGTTGACTTAGGATTTTACCATCGGTAGAAACTTCGATTATGGCTCCTCCAACAAAAGATTTTTGAGCAGGTAAGAAAACCTTTGTTCCATTCGAATTGTAAGTTATATCTCCATCGACAGGAATTCCTCCACCTGAATAAAGATAAAGTGTTGAATTTTTACCTTCTACCGTTTGTTGATTGTCTTTCTGGAATGTACTCAACCAACTATATCTATCAAGTGCATCATTAGATCCGATACTGGAAAATGCTGGGTACTTTCCAATATCTGACGAATCTATTAAGAAATGAGTTGTGTTATGTGCATACAAAAATTCGAGTGCTTTCTCGTTGCTGGATCCGGTAAGAGCATAACGACCCATGTAATAATTCCAATATGGAATTGAGTTCCCTCCGTCAAGAACAGTTGCACGTTCTCCTATCGATTGTACCCAATATCCATAATCCCACCAATGACCAAATACTGCGGTTGTAGCTGTATTTGTTCTTACCCAGGACATTGCTTTTTGCCATTGTTGGGTATAAACTGAAGGCACGTACCCTCTCGCAGTATCATTTGATTGTTTTGCAAAAGTATATCCTGCAAAAATGATTCCGATAATAACAAGCAGAGTTACTATCCAGATAAAAACTTTAAAACCGTCTTTCCCATCTTTACTTTCATATTTTTTCTCTTTATCACTAAGAAATTCATACGATCTGGAAGAGAGGTGTACTACTAGATAGGATGCGAGAATAGAAGCGGGGGGAACCATCATCATAATAAGTCTAACTGCACCACGAGCTGATATAACTGCAAAGAAGAAAAATGCTAGAGCCAAAATTATATTGAAATTAAGGTTTGAAAACTTCGAAGAGTCTCCGGCTTTGTGATGCCTGAAATAAATATATGCTATGGACACAATTAGTAATATCACTCCGACAACATAGACTAAAATACTTAAAGTGTTTGTTCCATTCAAGGATCCATTTGGAGAATTTCTACTAAATATTATTGCAAGCAAAAACAAAGTGTATCCTAATCCAAGAATCCATTTCTCTTTCTTACTGAAGTGTTTGAATAAGCTTACGTATAAAACCACCGAACCTATAAAGAACAACCAGAAGAAAATAGGAATAGAGCCTAGGAAAGGTCCAAAGCTTCCTGCCCACTCACTAAAGAAAGGTTGTCTATTTTCTGCAACTGTGACTCCCAGTCTATCACTTGTTGGTGTGGTGAGAACTTTTGAGATATCTTTAAAGTTCCCAAATACGATATCATTACCTGCGACCATTGCAATAATACCGACGATAATCCCTAAAGCTATAACAACTAAAAGAGTTAAAACTGGTTTAGGAATTTTTGATAAAGATTGAGATTCAAAGTATTTCTTAAGATTGGTGTTGAAGATTAAAAGATGAATCAAGATTAAAATAAAAATGAAAATTGGGATGACTGTAGTTGTTGATCCGATAAGATTAGAAAAACTATACCTACTTGAAAAAATAGACATTATAATAAATGCGGAAATCATCCAGGTAGTGTAGGTGTAGAACTTGTCTTTTTGCACAATTCCGAAGAGAAATGCAACAAAAGTTGCGAGTGCGATAGTTAGGAAAATATAAACATATCCTCCCCATACTAATGCCATCGCTGCAGTTGACAAACCGGCTAAAACCGAAAGAATTAACTGATTTCTCATTGATTTAGCTTTCCACGCCGATAGGAATAAATAGAATGCCAAAAACAAGAAGACGAGACCAGAGACTTCTTTTTCTGGAATTCCTGCAATTGTTCTAGGAAGGAGAGTAGGAATTGTGACCAAGAAAAACGACGCGATTAGAGCAATTATATTTGCTTTTGTTTTTCCCGAATCGATGAATATTTTTCTTACAAAGAAGAAGAAAATGATAGTTGCGAGTGCGAACATAAAAACTGGAAAGATAACTGCGGAATAATCAACAGAAGAAGATAGACCAATCCCGGCAAATATTTTATGGAACCAAGCGATTAAATAAGGATGTAAAATAACTTCTTCTTTTGTATTAAATCCGAAAGGCACATATCTAAATGTATCAACAGTCATTAAACTACCGTGCGTTACAATATGTTTAGCCCAACGCAGGAATAAGAACGGATCTAAATCCGGACCTAATGTCCAGCTTCCTGTGGTAATATCTTTTAATCCGGGAATATTCGAAGATCTTATCTTAACTGCTAAAAAAACGATTAAAGCTAGAATAATATAGGTAACCCAAGAAAACCAATTGCTGTCTTTTCTCTTAAAGAATTGTAAAAATTTTTCTTTTCTTTGAGCAATTAGATCTTCTGTCGTATGCAGAGCAGGAGAATGAACGTGCGTATGCACTTCTTTTACGCTCTCTTTGTCGTGTTCTTCAACCATTATAAACCCTATAAATGAGTATATTTAAAGTTTTCATAATTAATCTTAATATCCTCATTTGTCTTTTCTTTTGAGAATATAGGTAATATTGACTTCTTGATCTTTATTATCCATGAAACAATCTATTGTTTTAGAATAAAAGTGGTGTAACAAAAACTTCCAGCAAGGCTGCAATAACCAGAACAATAACCGCCACTATAATAAGGTTTAGTGAATCTTGTAAAACTTCCCAGAATTTCTCTTTCCCTATCTCTTTACGAATAACTGAAATTGAAACTAAGCCTCCAGCAAGAGCAGCAATGAAATACGCTGCTATTTCAGGAATTCCATGTATTGCGTATCTAGCTAAACCTAGAGGCAAAGCAAGAATGTCCGACTTTGTGAATATGGTAATTGCTGCAGCTATAACAGAAGCGTTCCATGCCAAGACGAAAATTACTCCTGCTCCAAAAACTAAAGAAAAAATGATAGTAAAAATAAGAACCTGAACGTTATTTGTCAATATTGCAAGTGCGTGGCCTGCTGTCGTTGCATACCCCGTTGATGAGGGGGATTCAGGGGCTGTGTATTGATTAACACATTCTTCAAACCCTGAAGGACGATTAATTAAACAATATGTCTCTAATTGAGCTTGAGAATTAGCTGGAGATAAAACCATATACCAAAAAGAAAGGGCAATGACAAATCCCAAGAAAAGCCAAAGAAATGCATAAATTGCTTTTTTATGTTCTTTTAAAAGCGAAAACATGCCTCGTGAAGGATTTATTTTATCTTCTTCAAATCTGATCGTATAATACATAAATGGCATTGAAAACATTACGGTGAACGTGACGACGATTAAAGCAGAATATTTGGATAAAACCGGATCTTTTCCGAACATCCAATTAACAAGAAGAATGGCTAAGCTGGCATAAACTAAACCGATAAACAACATTTCCCAAGGCCTTCGTTCGGCCTTTCTAGGATTTATCAACATTTCTAACATCTTTAAAAACAATAAAAAACAATCAATGATACTTTTGTTAACTTAAATAGTTTTTCTATTTTAGATAGAATAGATTAATCGCTATATTGTCTATTAAGTTGATTACGCGGATGACAATGCTTGTCTTGTCTTCCATAAGGACGAGAAGCAGCTAATAATTCTTGGATTGTAAGTCTAAATTGTGGTTCGGGAGTTTTCGTTGGGAATCTATCTGAGTGATATTTACCACGTAGTCTTGCATACTCTCTTGGAATCCCCATCTCCATAATTAATAGTTTTGCTTTTTATAAGTTTCCATAATAGCATTTAAATAATTCATAAAATATAGGTTTGAAGGAGAAAGAGAATGAAAGTTAATTTAAACAAAATAATGAAAGATGGAAAGGCTGTATTCCTTGCTTACGATCAAGGTCTGGAACATGGGCCAATAGAATTTAATGATAAAAATGTTGATCCAAACTATATCATAAGCATTGCCGAGCATGCTGGTTTTAATGGAATAATAATGCAAAAGGGAATTGCGGAGAAGTATAAGATGAGAATAAAGAGAAGTAGAATTCCTTTGATATTAAAACTAAATGGAAAAACAAGTTTGTACAAAGGGGAACCAATGTCGGAGCAACTATGCACGGTAAAAGAAGCCTTGGCCTTGGGAGCAAAAGCCGTTGGATATACAATTTATATTGGAAGCAAATTTGAGTCGAAAATGTTAGCCGAGTTTGAAGAAATAGAAAGAGAAGCACATGCTCATGGAATTCCGGTAATTGCGTGGATATACCCAAGAGGAGAAAGTATCAAGGGAAGAAAAGAAGGAGATTTAATGATTTATGCTGCTCGTGTTGGTTTGGAATTGGGGGCAGATATTGTTAAACTGAAATATAACGGAAATCATAAAGATTTAAAATGGGCAGTAAAGGCTGCTGGAAAAACTAAAATAGTTGTTTCTGGAGGAGTAAAAATAGGTGAGCATGCTTTTATGAAAGAGGCTAAAGCGATTATGAAAGCAGGGGCTGCTGGTCTCGCGGTTGGGAGAAACATCTGGCAGTCAAGTAGGCCGAATATGATTGCTAAAGAGTTGAAAGAAATTGTGTTTGGGAAGAATTAAAAACACTAAAAAACATTGAAATTAATGGCATGGGGTGATACTTCTACGTTTATTAGGACGAATTTTATTATATCTATAATTTTGTTTGTTATAGGTATTTGGGGAGGAATTTTGCTAGTTACAGATAAAAGTGGTCATCTAAGCTCTTCTCCAGGATCAATGGTCTTCATACTGTTTTTTATAATTGGAATTATTATGCTTATATTAACTGTGATTGAAATAACTAAAAGAAGAGATGATAGTAATAAATTTTAAAAATTATAAAACGGGAAAAGAGGTTTTAGATTTAGTAAGAACAATTGACATATATTGTAATAAAGCGCTTGTTTGTGTTCCTTTTACTGAGATGAAAGAAATTGCTAAAGAGACGACACTGCCTGTATATGCACAACATGTTGATTATCATGAAAAAGGCAAGGGCACGGGATACGTTATCCCTGAATCTTTGATAAACGCTGGAGCGGTTGGAAGTTTATTGAATCATAGCGAACATAGATTAAGTTTTCAAGCATTGAAAAGAACAATTGCTCGCTGTCATGAAAAAGGGTTTAAGTTGATTGTTTGTGTAAGAAGTGTAACAGAAGCTAAAAAAATTGCTAAACTTTATCCATATGCAATTGCATTCGAAGATCCAAAACTTATTGCAACTGGAAAATCGATTACACACCATGATAAGATTGCTATAAAAAATTTTGTTGAGGCACTAAAAGATACAGAAATAATCCCGTTATGCGGGGCAGGAATAACAGATTCTAAAGATGTCGCTGAAGCTCTTATCTTAGGATGTAAAGGTGTTTTAATTTCCTCTGCTGTTGCTAATTCGCAGAACCCGGAAAAGTTTTTGAAAGAAGTGAGTGGGCTGTTTTAAAATTTTACTATTTAATTGGTGTGAAAATTAATAAGAATAATTAAAAAGAGCTCATTTATTAGATTTGTATGTCTTCGCCAATAATAAGATCCCCATCTGAGCAAGCCTCTATA
Organism: Candidatus Woesearchaeota archaeon; assembly: GCA_964594495.1. GTDB lineage: Archaea > Nanobdellota > Nanobdellia > Pacearchaeales > GW2011-AR1 > CAZQLX01. The sequence continues at coordinate 19,738 of CAZQLX010000001.1, forward strand.
ATTTTAGAGCAATATCCAAGAATAAATCAAGTTTATACTGTTTTCCGAGGTATTGATGAATTATATTATGCATTTCATCAAGAAGAACATCATACAAGATTCAAAAAACCTCTTTTATTAAGATTAGAAAATGAAGGAGGAGAGGAATCGATTGGTGTTTACCAATTTATAGGGGGAGTAAATCCTACAACGTACAGAAGAATGATGGAAGTAGAGTGGTCACAATCGCCCTTTGAGAGAACTAATAATGTAGTTGTCAGAGTTAATGATGGCAAATCTTTTGAAAACGTTAGATCTCTAACGAGCAATACGCCTTTAGTTGGCGATCAATTAATTGCCATTCCTTTAGAAAGCAAACGGGCTGCAAAAGAAACGGGACAAATAGTTACTTTATCAGGTGTTGTAGTTGCATCCCAGAGAGTTGAAGACTTTAAGAAATATGCTCGTCAGTATGATGCTACAGAAGTTTAAGCAATTCTTTTAATTCTAAATATCAAAACCCTTATAACTCTTAATCTATTTCTTTAAATATGAAAAAGAGATTTAATATTGCAAGTATAGCTCATAAGAGATTATGGAGTTTACTTGAATTTGTAGGAAATAAGGAAACTGATATTGATGGTTATTTGTTAAAGAAAATTCATGCTCCAAAGCTTGATCCTATAAAAAAGAAAAAATTGAGCTATCCAGAGAGTTTATTCCCTATGCAAAATGCTCCGCTTGAATGGTGGTATTTTACTGGGCATCTTAGGGGAAAGAGAGAAGAAAAGTACGGGTTTGAATTTTGCATTTTTAAATTACATCCTGAAATAATAAGATTAGGGTTTTTACCATTATATTTACTCAAAAAAGCTCCATTTCTAATTTCACATATAGCTATAACTGATAAAAGCAAAAATATTTTTACTACAAAGCAAGATAGTGGACTTGTGCATAATAATAAAATAAATTATGATAGATTAGAATTGGGTATAAATAGGTCTTTTTTGAAATTAGATAAAGATTTTAAGATTAAAAATGAACTTATGGACTTGAAGTTAAAACCAGTAAAAAAATGGATAAAACATTTTGATGAAGGTTTTCAACTTACGCATAAACATCCAGAGACGAGATCATATTATACAAGTTTTACTCGATTAAACGTCAATGGTAAAATAAAAATAAATAATAAAAGTCAAAATGTTTCTGGAGAGGCTTGGTTTGATCATCAAAAATGCAACATGATCAAAAAGAGTACTCTCATTGGATGGGATTGGTTTAGTTTAATGTTTAATGATGGAACAGAGTTAATGTTTTATGAAGTTAAAGACAAAAAAGGTTTTGATCATGCGAGATTGGGTGGAACCTATATTGATAAAGACTCTAAAAAAGTAGATATTAAACCTAAAGAAATTAGTATAAAGGTACTTGATCATTGGAGAAGTTCTAAAACTGGAATTGTTTATCCCTCTGAGTGGAATATACAAATTAAAAAATTAAATCTTAACTTGGGGGTTGTTCCTTATGTAAAAAATCAAGAAATTGACTCTCTTTTCAACACTGGGACTACATATTGGGAGGGAGCAGCAAAAGTAACGGGAATAAAAAAGAATAAAAAAGTTGAGGGCGAAGGATATGTTGAACTTGTTGGATATGATCATAGATTAGTACAGAAGATACTAAGAGAAACCGTTGTTGAATAATAAGGCTTATAATACCTAAATTATTTATGTATATATGAAAAAGAGTGTACATATAACGAGAGTGTATTTAGGAGCAGATCATGCTGGATTTAAATTTAAAGAGAAAATAAAAGATCTCCTTAAGAAAAAAGGATTAGAAGTCCAGGATTTATCTCCAAAACTTATTGAAGGAGACGATTATCCTACACACGCTTTTGCTGTGGCTGAAAGAGTAGCGAAACATCGAGGAAGCAGAGGAATTCTTGTTTGTGGAACTGGAACGGGGATGATAATTGCTGCCAATAAAGTAAAAGGAATAAGGGCAGCTGAAGCCTATGATGAGTATTCTGCAAAGATGGCGAGGAATGATAATGATACTAACATTCTTGGATTAAGAGCAAGAAAATTTCCATTTAATAAATTAAAGAAAGTCATTGAGGTATGGCTTAACACACCTTTTAGTCGGGAAAAGAGACACGACAGAAGAATAAGAAAAATAATTATTTACGAACATAGAAAATGAAAATAATTCCAACGGTTTTTGCTAAAAATAAAAAAGAATTTAATAAAAGATTTAGAAAGGTATTGAGTGTTTCTAAGGAAATACAAATAGATTTCATGGATGGAAAGTTTGTAAAAGCAAAATCGATAAGAATTAAAGAAATTCCTAACTTAAACAAATATGTAAATATATTTGAGGCACATTTAATGTGCTCCAATCCAGAAAAATACATAATGGAATTAAAGAAAAAAGGATTTGAGAAGATATTATTTCATTATGAGGCGTATAAAGATTCTGAAAAAGTAAAGTTTTTAGCACACTACATGAGGGTTCATCACATCATCCCTGGTGTGGTTTTCAATCAAACAACAGATTTTGAAAAGATAAAAGAAATATCTCATTTTGTGCATTTAATTGTGTTTATGGGGCATACTCCTGGAGTTGAACATAAGCCCTTAAGTAGTGAAGTCGTACAAAAAATAAGAAAGTTGCATAATTGGAATAAAAACATTCAAATTCAAGTTGATGGTGGAGTTAATGAAAAGACAATTAAAAAACTAAAAGATATTGGAGTTGATATTGTGAATGTTGGTAGTTTTATTGCGGATTCTAACGATCCTAAGAAAGAATACGGAAAATTAAAAAAATTAGTTTAAAAGATAAAAGTTTAAATAATAACCTCTCTATGGAAGGGTATGGAAAAAGGGGCATATGAATCTGCAAGAGCTGAGTTAAATAAAGGGGATAGTTTTATTCGAGAGGCTATGAAAGCTAAAACAGAACGTGACCAAATGGTTTATTTGGGAGACGCAAACTCACATTATCATTTAGCCGCGGTAAACGCTAAAAGGTTGCCTCCAGAAGTAAAGGATAGTATACATAAAAGGGCTGCTGAAGGATTTACCAGAGCTTATGATCAATTATCTCGTAAGGGGGCGTCAGATCAAACTTTAGAATACGCTAAATATCATAAAGAACATTATGAAAGAAGAGCAGCTGAAAGCGGTATAGAACATAGAGCTGAAGTGGCTGCTGCAATTATCGCCCTAGTTTTAGGGATTGCGTTTATATCAACTAGTATGACGGGGGCGGTTGTTGGAGCAACTGAAAACATAACGTTCGGAGCTATTACATTTATTATTGTCATTATTGCTGCTGTTTTGTTAATGAGAAGAAAACGTTAATTTTTATTTAAAGCTTCAATTCCGGGAAGCTTTTCTCCTGCAATATATGCTAATAAAGCTCCACCAGAGAAAGAGACGTGAGAGAAACTATTGAGAACTTTATATTTATTGGCAGTTGCCGTTAAATGTCCTCCCCCTAGAATGCTGAATATTTTATTTTGCTTGGTTAGTTTAGATATTTCTTTTAGTATTTCTATAGTTGCGTAACTGAAATCTTTGATTTCAGAGTATCCGAGAGGTCCTTTCATGAAGATAGTATCGCAGTCAGAAAGATGAATCTTAAAGATATCGACAGTTTCATGACCGATGTCCCATATTTTATCTTTTACAGGAAAAGTTTCAAGAGGGATCTCTTTTCTCTTTGCTTTATTAACATTTGATGAACCAATTGCAAAGTCAACTGGGAGAATTATTTGATCTTTATATTTATTATAGAGCGATTTTAGTTTTGGTAGAAGTGATAAGTAACCTTGATTTTTCGCCCAAGTGTTTTCATAACCTAAATTATGGCCTTGAGAAATGAGAAAAAGATTGGCTAAGACTCCGGATGCAAGAATTTTATTGTTTTTATTTTTTAAAACTTTAAATAACGGTAAATAATCTTCAACTTTTGATCCTCCAAGAATAAAAACCGTTGAGGACTTGTTAAGATTTAATTTATTTAGTGCTGTGAGTTCTTTTTCCATTGCTCTTCCAATACAACTTGGAAGATGTTTTGGAGGAATAACAATACTGCCTTGGTTTCTATGGGAGGTAGCGAATGCATCATTTACATAAAAATCAAACAGTTTGCAAAATGAATGATATCGATTATTTTTACTCTTTACATTAATTTCGTCTTTATACTCTCTAACATTTCTCAATAATATTACATTGCCTGATTTAAGTAAAGTAATTGCATCATGAGCTATGTCTCCAAAAAAACAATCTATGTATCTTACCTTTTTACCTAGATGTTTAGATAATAATTTTGCGTGCTGTTGTAAAGGAAAGAAATCTTTACCGCCTTTACGACCTTGATGAGTAATAATAACAATTTTTGCTTTCTTTTTTAGTAATTCTTTTATTGTTATAATTGCATTTTCAAAACGGGGATTGTCTAAAACTTTGTTTTTTACAATTGGGGAATCTAAATCGCATCTAAGTAAAACTCTCTTATTATTAAAATTGAAATGCGACATGTTTTTTATGACCATGTTATTTCTTTGCTTTTGAAAGAATTAATTTAGCTACATCAAAAAGACGATTAGAATAACCCCATTCATTATCATACCATCCGGCAATTGAAATTAAATCGCCATTAACTGATGTAAGCTGAGAATCTATTATACATGAATTGGGATTGTGAATTATATCTGAAGAGACAAGAGGCTCTTCACTGTATTGTAAAATTCCTGTCATTTCATTTGCTTTTTTCTTTAAAATTGTGTTTACTTCTTTTTGTGAGGTTTTTTTCTCAACTTGCGCAATAACTGAAGAAATAGATCCATCAATAACGGGGACACGTAGAGCGTAACCGTCTAGTTTACCTTTTAATTCAGGAATTGCTTCTACAACGGATTGCGATGCGCCAGAATAAAAAGGAATAATATTTATGGCTGCAGCTCTCCCTCTTCTAAGATCGTGCTTATCATGCTTGTCAACTAGACCTTGAACTGATGTGTAGGCGTGAGTTGTAACAAAATATGCAGATTTTATTTTAAATAGATCATTAAGAATCTTAACCATTGGAGCTACACAATTGGTTGTGCAGCTTCCCATGGAGATAATTGAATGAAAATCTTTCAAAGATTTTTCGTTAACACCTAAAACAATCGTAATATCATGATCTTTTGCTGGAGCAGAAATAAGAACTTTCTTTGCTCCTGCATGTATATGCTTTTTAGCTCCGTCTCTCGATGTAAAAAATCCGGAACATTCAACAACGAGATCTATTTTCTCTGCTTTCCAAGGTAATTTTTCAGGGTCTGTTTCAGTGTAAACACGAATTTTTTTATTACCGAAAATAAGATTTTTCAAATCACGCGAAATTTCTATATTTGGACTTTGATGGACAGAATCATATTTTAAAGAGTAAACTACTGCATCGATTCCTGCTGGTTCGTTAATTACTAAATTCCATTCAACATTTTTCTCCATACAGGCTAGAAAAAATTGTTTAGCTGTTCTTCCGAAACCATTTATTGCGACTTTCATTTCCCCTCTGTATGTGCGAAAGTAATTATCGCGAATATTTAAAGATAGTGTCGAGATAATTACAAAATTAGTTAAAAGTTCGTTTAAATAAGTTTAGAGGTGCCTCGGTAGATTATTTTTAGCTCCTATATGAGTTAAAACTGAAGAAGCTTCTTTACAGCCATAATCAAGGGCATTCTCTATTCCTTTACCAGACATTATCCCATAAACGAATCCTGAGGCAAATGCATCTCCTGCCCCCGTATTATCTTTTGGAATTATTTTTTTTACGGATTTCTTGTAAATAGTGCCGTTGTGGTAAGCATAAATTGGTCTGTAAGAATCTGTAATTACTATAACTCCTTTACTTACCTTAGAGATTTTTAAGACGATTTCTTCAATTTCTTTTTTACCTGTAAGAAATGAGGCCTCTTCTTTATTTAAGATTAGGATGTCTGCATTTTTAATGCAATCTTTTAGTTTGTTTAGACCTTGCCTGGCCAAATATTCACTTAAATTGAAGGCTACTTTTATTCCGTGTTGTTTAGCAAAATTAAATAAATTAGGCAGAGAATCAAGACTTTTTCCTAGAAGCGTGGAAACATATAACCATTTTGTATGTAAAAGGCTTAGATGAAGATTACTGCTTATTAGTTCATTGTTGACACCTTTGTAGGATAGAATGACTCGATCGTATGGGCCGGGAAGAACGATTGAGTATCCAGTTTTACCATTTTTTATCTTTCCTAAAAAATCTACCCCTTCTTTATATAATTCTTGTAAAATTAGCTCGCCATTTGCATCTGAACCGACAATTCCTAGAAATCCGGTTTTTAATCCTAATCTGGAAAAAGCAACCGCGGTGTTTGTTCCTCCGCCTCCCGTCGTAAAAACAAGGTCATCAACAAGCATTTTTGATCCTAGATGATAAAGAATATCTTGATGATCTTTATGATTTTTAACTTCCTCTTTTACATTTACAAATACATCGACGGTTGCGCTTCCCAGTGTTATTATATCATACATTTTAATCTCTTTTATTTGAATTAATATTAAACTGAATAAATAAACCTTGCTAGTCTGCTCTCGGTGTGTAATTTGAGGAAAAATTTTTCAATTTTAGTTGACTTATCTTTTCCTTTTTAACTGTATTAATTTTCTTTACTACTTCTTTTCTTAATTTGAAAGTATTTTCCCATTTTGCATAAGCTTGCTAACCTTCATAACTTTCCATCATTTCTCTATAAGATACCTCTCCTTTGTCAAAATTAACAATTTGCTTAAACATTTTTTTAACATTTCTTTTTCTTAATAATTTGTATTTATAGAAATTTCTAAAACCAAGAAAATCTATTCCTTGAGATAAAGGAATAACTTTTGATTTATCTTTGTGCAACTCGATGCACAGATTTTTCTTAAGAAAATTATTTATTTCATATTGCCAAATAATTAATTGCTCTTTTGACTTATGTAAAATCACGAAATCATCCACATATCTAATATAATATTTTGCTTTGAGACCATGTTTAACAAAATAATCCAGCTCATTAAGATAAATATTAGCAAAAAACTGTGAAGTTAAATTACCAAGAGGCATGCCTTTGTGGCATGCGGAAGTTACTCTCTCTCTCTCTCTTCATTTTGAAGTTCGTATTAATGGTATTCTTTAATATTTTTTCTATTAAAAAGATCACATCTCTATCGATTATTGTTTTTTTAATTATGCTTGATAAGATATTGTGGTTAATTTCCTCAAAATAGTGCTTAATATCTGCTTTGAGACAATAACCCGTAATATAATTGCAATCTCTAAATGTATTTTTAGCAACTAGACCATTATTTGAAACTTTCCTCTTAAAATAATCGAATCTTTGTAAAGCAAATAAACCCCCCTTCCCTTTTCTGTTAGCGCATGAATCATATATAAATTTTCTATCGAAAAGAGATTCTATGATATTACAAAGAGCATGATGAACAATGCGATCTCTAAAATCAGACTTAGATATCTTACGTGTTTTTGGGTCTCTTAGAATAAAATTCTTAAGAAATTTTGGATTATAGGTTTTATATTTAAGTTCATAATGTAAAGTTTAAGTTCATAATGTAAAGCCATTAAATTATAAAAGATATTATTTTCAAATTCAATAACATAACTCTTTTTGGTCTTTCCTTTTCTTGCTTTTTTCCAAGCTAATATTAAATTCTCAAAAGAAATGACTTTTTTGTATAAGTTGTTATATGCAATCATTATAAAAGTCCTAGCCAGTGCTGAGCCATTCGACCATTACTGTTGGAATCGTCTAACCTGTTGTTCCAATTGGCGTTCCAGTTGCCGTTCCTGTTACGGTACAGCCTGAGAAAGCTTATTTAGCCAATTAATCAAGATATCACTGTTGTTTCATATTTCAGTTCGGTTTCTCAAAAACCTCATAATTTACTTAATGTTACAACTGTATTTTATAACTCTTAAGAGAGCCGTAATTAAATGACATGTGGCCCAGCCATTAAATGGCTAGGAAAAATAACAAGAGACAATCATTTTTAAATTAATGCTTTAAGACTTTTTTGAAATTCTGCTAATCTTGCTTTTTGTGTTTGCCTCAAGACTTCAATTCTAGTATCATCGATATCTCTAACCATTTGTTCTAAATTTTCTGCGGTGGCTTCGCCACATACAAAATCACCCACCCGACCAACACTGCCGGAATCGCCCAACCTGCCGTGCCAATCGGCGTACCAGCCACAGCCCCCGCCCCCGCCACGGCACAGCCTGAGAAAGCCCGATTTTGCTCTAAAGGGAAAATTAGCTTCCAGAAATTTTTGAGCTTTTTCTCCAGAAAGAATTTCCGGGTTATTTTTAGAAGCTATAAGATTTATACCATAAGAATTTTCTCCTTTTTTCAAATCGAACGCCTTAAAAGAAGGAAAAACAATAGGAAACTCTCGACCTTTCATTTGTACCCTTATAGATTTAGCAAACTCTTCGTTTGGCGAATCTACACTATAAAGGACAGCTCCTATGTCCCTATAAACTCCATTAGTCAATTTTTCAAATTTATCTAAAACTTTAAATTCTTTAACACCGGGCAACCACAATTGATTATTACTTTTTCTAGCCCATTCTTGATTTATTAGAATGCCAAGAAAGATATAACTCCCTTCATTCTCGCCTGTTTGTGGATTATACTTAAAGTATCCTTTAAATCCAATAGATTCTGGAAATTCTTGCGCGATTCTTGTTTGAACTGACTCGGCAATTCCTTTATTTTCTTCTGCAGTTGTAGTTCTTGCATATCTAAACTTCTTACTTTTAGAATTATACCATAATGGAACTAATTGAGCTTCTATCATGATTTTTCTTTATTTATTAAGTATTTAAATTTTTCTCTTATGTTATTACTATGTAAAAGTAACTTATTATTTTACAACATTTATTGGTTTATTTTTAATAAATGATTGAATATTATCAATTGTTGTAGACAAAATTCTCTCTAGAGCTTCTTTACTATAGAAAGCTATATGCGGAGTAAATATAACTCGATCATTATGAAGTAAGGAATGCGTTTGAATTACTTTTTTTAATTTTTTTCCTCTTAAATGAGGGGGATGATGAAGATGCGCTTTTTCCTCTTTTAACAACTCTTCTCCTTCGATAACATCTAATCCTGCGCCCGCAACGTGCCCGGATTTAATTGCATTTAGTAGTGCTTTCGTATCTACTATTTCGCCTCTTGATGTATTTAAAATAATTACCCCTTTTCTCATTAATTTAATCGTCTTCTTATTGATCAAATGATAAGTTGAATCGCTTAAGGGTACATGAAGAGTAATTATATCTGATTCGCTTAGCAGTTTATTTAATGGGACATATGCAAATCTCAGTTTCTTAGTAAGAATTTTATTAGGAAACTTATCATAAGCAATTGTTTTCATTTGGAATCCGTTTGCAATTCTAATAACAGAAGAACCGATTTTACCGGTTCCGATTACTCCAATTGTTTTCTCTTTTAGATCGAATCCTTCTAATTTATCAATTGAAAAGTCATCACGAACAATGCGGACAAATGCTTTGTGTACATTTCTCGATAAATCTAGAAGAAGGGCAAAAGTATGCTCAGCTACAGTATTTTCACCATAATTAGGAACATTGCATACCTTTATTCCTCTTTTTTTGCATTCTTTTATATCGATGTGATCAAATCCCGTTGAACGAGTGACTATTAATTTTAGATTTGGAAGATCTTTAAGTATTTTTTTGTCTATTCTAGAATATATGAAAACGGATATAATTTCTGCATCTTTTGCCAAAACAACAGATCTTTTATTGAGCGGCCATTCAAAAAATTCTACTTCATGGGCCATAAATCTTCCGATTAAATTATCTTGTTCTCTATTTTCAATCTCGAAAAATGCTATTTTCATTTGGCCTCTTTATTGTTGAAGAAAGCAAATGCAGATATAAAAAGGTATCTTTATAAAGATCTTTGATTTCGGGATAAAAACGGAGATGATAAAAAATGAGCGTGTTGATTGCTGCTTTTCCTGCTGTAAATGAAATTGGAAAAAGAGTTGCGAGAGAACTGAAAGCGGAATATACTGAAATTAAGAGCAGAAATTTTCCTGATAACGAATTTCATTTGAAATTACAAAAAAATCCGAAAAATAATACAGTTGTGATAATTAATTCTATAACTAAAGATCCAGATGAGAAACTAATTGAAACGATCCTTGCCGGGGGAGTTGCTAAGGATTACAGAGCTAAAAAAGTAATATTGGTTGCAACTTATTTACCATATTTAAGACAGGACAGACACTTTTTAAGATATGATAGTTTTTCTGCCAAGCATATATTAAAGTTGTTGAATCAATTTGACAAAATTCTTGTTGTGGATCCACATTTACATAGAATCCATAAAATGAATCAATTGTCTAGAAAAGCGGATAATATAACCGTGAACAGTGTTGTAGCCCAATATATAAAGAAAAGGTTCAAAAATGATTTTACAATTGTTGGTCCTGATGCGGAAAGCTTTCAATGGAGTAAGAATATAGCGGAAATTCTGGGAAAGAAAGTTGTTATTTTAAAAAAGACTAGGCTTGGGGATAGAAAGATTAAACAGAAGGAGAGAGAATTTGGGAGCAAAAACATCATAATTATTGATGATATTATTTCAACTGGAAGAACGATCTTAGGGGTCGTAGAGATGGCTAAAAAACAGGGCGCAAAAAAAATTGTGTGTATTGGAATTCATGGAGTTCTTTGCGATGGGGCAGATAAATTGATTACAAAACACGCAGAACTAATTACTACAAACTCCATTCCAGGAAAATACGGGAAAATTGATATTAGCGAAGCGATTATAGAGAAACTGAGGAGATATAGATAATTAGGTATTAATTTCTTTAAGCAATTGCTCCAATTGAGAAATTTCTGAAGTTTGTAGTATAATTATTTCTTTAGCAAATAATTCTACTTCTTTTTTTGTCTTTATTAAAAGAACTTGCTGAGACATTATTAAGGCCGTTTGATGATGAACAATCATCCCTTCTAAAAAGGCTTTATCCGCCTCTTTTCCGGAGAGAGGAATAAGCTGTGGTATTATTGCAGAATAGGTTGAAGAATAGTTTACATTAGGATACCATTGTTGTCTCCACTCTTCTAAAATCGAAATATCTTCAGTTTGTTTGTTAATAATACTATGGGATAAAATCATCACTTTTTCATTTCTCGTTTTATTCACCATAATTTTAGCTCTATCTACAACTTCTTTATGATAAGAGATCATATCAGAAATAAATTGTTCTTCACTGGTTATTGTTATATGGCTGTTGGGTGTATCAGATATTATTTTTCCCGTAGCATTTTTTGAATCATTAAACATGAATATAATTAATAGAACAATTACAATAATTATTCCTACAAGTCCTAAGATTTTACTCTTGTCAATTTCCATAAATTTAGATAATTTTAGAAGTTAAAAGCTTTTAGTTTAGTAAATATTAACCTAATTTGATAAGGAATAAATTATCTGAATACAAACAAACATTATGTAAGCTTACATGCTGATGTAATAATTGAGTTTTTTAATACCTTGTAGATAATCAAAATACATATATATCGTGAGCATGATATTGAGTGTTACGTTATTATTTCTTTTGCTATTGAAGCAATATGTTTAGATGAAATCCCATATTTATCTAGAAGTTCTTCCATATTTCCACTATGGGGAATTTCCTTAATACATAAATGAGAAAACTTTATGTTTGTGTTGATTAGTGCTGAGGAGAGCATTTCACCAATTCCTCCCTCCGCATAGTGATCTTCTGCTATGACTGCACGAGAACCATGAGATTTAATGAAATGAATGAGCTTTTGTGTATTAAAAGGTTTGATACAGTATAAATCTATAACTGAAACTGATATTTTTTGTTTTTTTAATTCATCATACGCTTTGAGAGATTCATGAGTTGTTATTCCTGCTCCAATTAAAACAACCTTATCTTCATTACTACTCTTTAAAATTTTAAAGTTTCCAAGAGTGAAAGATTCTTGAGGAGAGTAGATAACGGAGGTTTTTGGACGAGTTGTTCTGATATATTTTATATCTGGTAGTTGAGATGAAAGAAAAACAAGTTTTTCTGTTGAGACCGCATCAGAAGGATAGAAAATAATCGAATTGGGAAGTGAGCGAAACATTCCTATATCTTCTAAACCCATTTGTGAAGCTCCATCTTCACCTATTGAAACACCAGAATGAGAACCACAAACAGTAAAATTGGCATTAGATATTGCTGCCATTCTTAGCTGATCGTGAGATCGCGTGAGAAAAGAAGCAAAAGATGAAGAGAATGTATTGAAGCCTTTTATTGACAAACCGATTGCCATTCCAATCATATTTTGTTCTGCAATAAAACACTCTATAAATTGCTTAAATGTTTTCTTTTTAACTAATTCTGCAAATGTGGAGTTTGAAACCTCTGCATCAAGGGCAAGAACTGACTTATTTGTTTTTGCCAGCTTTGCTAGGGCTTTTCCATATGCCTCACGTGTTGCAATATTGTCTCCTAAAAAATAATTAGTTGGTGCAGGTATGTTTAGATTAAGAGGTAAAAGATCATACTTTTTTGATTTGATATTTAAAGGAGACTTAATTCTTATTTGAGGTATTTGTGGGGAAGGGAGTTCTTTAAGTGCTTTTTTAAGTTCATCGGGAGACAGGGATTTTCCGTGCCATCCTTGTTTGTCTTTGAGAAAAGAAACTGGAAATCCTTTAAACGTTTTAGCTAGAATTGCTGTTGGTTTGTTTGATTTTCTTGCTTTTTGTAAAGCAGAAAGAATTTGAGAAATATTGTGACCATCAATTGTAATAACATCCCACCCAAACGATGAAAGGCGAGAAGAATAAAGAGAAATGTTGTGTCCTAACATAGTTTCTCCTCTTTGTCCTAAACGATTTATGTCTATAATTGCAATTAAGCTGTTTAATTTGTAATAAGAAGCAATCTGAAAAGCTTCCCAAACAGATCCTTCCGCAATTTCTGAATCTCCAAGAAGAACATAGGTTCTGTATTTTTTATTTTGAAGTTTAGAAGCTAAAGCTATGCCTGTTGCTATAGATAGGCCTTGCCCAAGCGATCCAGAAGCTACTTTAATCCAACCTTTAAGTGACTCATGTGGCACAGGATGTCCTTCTAAGGGTGAAGAAATTTTACGATAATCAAGAATATTTTGGTTTATGCATCCTGCACGAAAGAGAGCTGCATACAAGATTGAGGCGGCATGACCTTTGCTCAGAATAAATTCATCATTATTAGGATTGTTTGCGTCTTTTATATCGAAAACCATCTCATGAAAGAATAAAGATGAGATAATTTCTGCGCAGGAAAGAGCAGATGTAGGATGTCCACTTTTCGCTTGAGAAGTCATGCGGAGTACATCACTACGTAATATATTTGCTATATCTTGAATCTCTTTTTTAGTTGACATAGGTTTTAACTTAGTGTGCTTTTTTTTCACTTTCTTCTAACTGGGAAATAATTCTTTGTAATGCTTGATTATAGAGATCTATTTGAGTAACCAGATTAGCTTTTGCCTCGATTAACTTATTAATTTGAATTTCAAGTATAGAAATTGTTTCTGCGAGAGATTTTTTAACTAAGACATCAGAACCTACATTGACGTATAAATCATTATTTTCAATATTAGTTTTGACAAAAACACCTTTTCCAAGAGATGAAAGACTTTCGCTTTTTTTTGTTTTTCCGAAAAACTTTAAATTTTCTTGAAAAACTTGCAACTCGGAAATTTGTTTATCAATAAGCTCTAAGTTTTCTTCTAATTCTTGAGATTGTCTTTCAAGCATTGATGCTTGAATTAAGAGATTTTGGTCCATAATGTGAAATAGAGAAGAGACTTTTAAATTTATGCTTTTATTTCATAAACTGATAGCGTTTCAAAGAAAAAACTTTGTGATAAAACAATCGAATAAGAAAGATTCTGTTTCTTTAAGAGAGTGAAAATTTTATCTTTTGGTGTGAGTGAAGAAAAAAGAATGAGAACCACTCCTCTTTTTGTAAGATGTTTTTTTACTTGTTTTAAAAATCTTAGAATTATTTCATCTCCTCTTTTACCTCCTGTTGTGGCTCTTTGAGAGACCTTATCTTCATTATTGTTTTGAGGAAGATAAGGTGGATTAAACAAGATTACATCGAACTTTTGTTTTATCTGTGAAAATAAGTCTGATTTTACGACAGGAATTCCCTTGCTTTTTATATGTTTAACTGAATAATTCGATATGTCTGATGCAAGAACTGAACAAGCACCATAATCCAATGATTTTTCTGCTAAATATCCGGATCCTGATCCAACTTCAAGAACAGATTTAGATTTAACATAGCTTTTTAATGCTTTTTCTAACAAAAATGTATCTTCTCTAGGTTCGTAGATATTCTTCATGATTAATAAATTTTGTAAGAATTAAAGAGAGATAAGGTGTAACAATAAGATACTCAATTAAAGAAAAGACTATTGGTAGATTTGAAGAATAAAATTGCAGAACAAAATATATAGCAAAGAAAATTATAGAGATAATAAAAACTTTGAGATAGTTTTTTCTTACAATCTTGAAGCTATTTTTTATACTTTCAATAATAGAAAGATTATATTTGACAAGATAAAAAGAAGAAAATGTAAAGAAAATTATTACTCCCGCAAGACCTATAAAGAGAAATATGAAAAACAAAGAAGTTGCGGCATTTATTGAAAGTTGAGTAGATTTACCAATGAAGAAAGCTAAAACCGTAGAGATCTGGAATGTAGCTGCACTCAATATTGCTAGAAGAAGCATGATTGGAACGTTTTTAATCCAAAATTTTTCTCCGTAGTAAAATAAATTTGATATCTTTATTTTTCCAATCAATGCCTCTTTACTTAAGCCTATAAGGGAGGTAAATAAGAAAGACATTACAATAAAGCAAAGCAAAATAAAGAAGATAAGCCAAATTACTAAGGTAAAAGTATTTGTTAAATGGGGTTGAATTAAAAATGAGATCTTAGAAAAAATTAAAACAAAAAGAAAAAGCCCGATCATAGGTAAAATTATTAATGGATTTCTATAAAAAGCTTTAAATGCTGAAGTAAAAATTTCTTTTAATTTCTGAGTCATGAGTTAGTTTAACCAAAGAGGTTCCCGATCTTATCCTTCATCATAATTACTACCACAATACCAATGAGAATTACTAACAATGCTGCACTTAAGGCGACTATTAGTCTTTTCTTTCTTTTTTTTGCTTCGAGAGTATTTTTATCTTGCACACTATGCATTAAATTATAAGGATTGTGCATATCTGGAGAAGAAGGAGAAGGCTGTATTGGGCTTCCAATCGCTGATTGTGGGGGCGGGATTGGGGCAGAAATTTTAGGAAGTAACGATAAAGCCGGAGATTTAACGGCAGGATTAGCAATGTTCATTGCGCTATTAGATAAAAAGTTAGCAGCCTCTGAAACCTCACTAGAATTATAACCTGCGTTAATAAAACTCTGAACAGCTTGCTCTAAAGACGTGCCTCTTGCCATCGCATTTTTTAAACCCGCAACAATTTCTTCTCTCATTTTAACTTAAGCACACTCCCATTATGTAACAAATGAACGTTTTTATTAGTTTTGTATCCCATTTCTTCAGCTAATTGCATTCCGGCAGTTAATTTCTTTAAATCTCCATGAGATGGAATTATATTTTCAGGATTTGTAAGCTTAATTAAATCTCTCAAATCCTCTTTTCCGCCATGGCCTGAAATATGCAGATTATCAAATATTCTAACATCGTGTTTTTTTAACCTTTTTTGTAATTGTTCTCGCGTTAATTCATTTATAGGGGTTGGAATTGTTTTTGAAGAAAAAAGAATATGATCTTCTTTTGAAAGCTTTAAAGGGAGTTGATTTCTAGAAAGTCTGTCTAACACTGATCCGGGTTCTCCTTGGTGTCCTGTGCAAACAACAAGATATTGCTGTTTATTTAAATTAATGCGTCTTAACATTTTCTCTTTTTGCTTTCTATAAGTTACCATGCTTATCTGATTTATAAATGGCGCCATTCCGACATTTTTAGCAGCATTTACATATTTAGAAAGACTTCTTCCAACAAATACTACTTCTCTGTTTAATTTTCTTCCTAATTCAGTTATTGTTTTTAGTCTGGCGATATGAGATGAAAAAGTAGTTATAATCATTCCTGAATTTCGATTATCTGTTGTAAAAAATACATCTTCAAGAAGACCTTTAGCAATTTTCTCTGATGGGGTTTTTCTATCATCATGGGCATATAAGCAGTCCACAATCAGAGCTTTTACTCCGATTTTTGATAATTCTTTTAATCTTCTGTAATTAGGGAGGTCCCCGAAAACGGGAGAATTGTCTAGCTTGTAGTCGTTTGCATAAAGAACTATACCTTCATCTGTATGTACGGCAATGATTGCTGTATGAATTGTTGAATGAGTCATGTTAAGAAACTCAACTTTATAATTTCGTTTTCCTTTCACCGTATACGATCCATTCATATTTACTGAAACAATTTTATTTGAAATACGTTGATTTGAGTCTTTAAGCATTATTTTAAGAAATTCTGAAGAAAAAGGAGTACTTACTACATCGGCATTATAACGATATGCGTTATAAGGGATGGCGCCTATATGATCCAAATGTGCGTGAGAAACTAAAAGTGCACGTACTTTATGACGCAAATTTTTTCTTTCCAAGTATATATCATCAGGTAAAGCGCCAAGGGAACGCATGCCTTTTTCAGTAGGGATTTTTTCCCTTTCTTCTACTCCCACAATTGCTGGGAGAAAAAGACCAGAATCAAAAAGAATCACATCGTCTTTTATTTCGAGGGCAGTCATATTTTTACCAACCTCGTTATAACCTCCTATTGCATGTATATTCATTGCTTAACTAATTTATGACAGTTTAAATAAGTTTTTGATATAAGAAGTTGTTTTCACAAACTATTTATATTGAAAAATCAAATGTATGTAATGTATAAGCACCATAAAGAGATTAACCATAGAAAGCATCAAAACATTCTATACACTTTAGTAATTATTGTTATTGTTCTGCAGATAGGTTTTATCGTAGTTGTTAGTTTTCAAGTGACTGGTTTTAATTATAAGTTAGATAAGACTGAAAAGAATTTATCGCAATATTATCAGTCATTGTTGGAAGATTATAAAAAACAGAACCAAGCAGAAATAAACGATCTTGCACTTGCCTTAGCTGCACAGGAAGCTAAACAGGACTCAGTAGAGGATGCTATAAGTAAACTTAAAGTTTCTCAGGCTGATTTTTCTGGAATAATTGAAAATTCATTAAAAAGTGTTGTCGGAGTTGTTACTGAAAGTTCTTTGGGGACTGGATTTGTTGTAAATAACGAGGGGTATATTGTAACTAACGAACACGTTATCTCTGATGCAAAGAGAATAAGGGCGCTGACTTACGATAAAAGGGCTTTTAATGCTACTTTAATCGTGAAAGACAGCACAAGAGATATTGCTCTCTTAAAAATAGAAGAGGACTTCCCTCAATTACAACTTGCTGATTCTAATGAGTTACAAATAGGAGAAAAGGTAATTGCTATTGGAAATCCTTTGGGACTTTCGTTTAGCGTAAGTGAGGGAATCATATCAGCTTTAGACAGAAGAGGACCTAGTAATTTGAGAGAGTATATTCAAACAGATGTATCTCTTAATCCAGGTAATTCAGGCGGTCCTTTAATTAATACTGAAGGAGAAGTTGTAGGGATGAATAATTTTAAAATTAGTGATACAGAAGGGCTAGGATTCGCTTTAGAAAGTAATTCAATTAGAGAAACAATTAATAAACTAACAAATCAAACTATTATAGCATGAAACTTAAAGTAATGCCTAGTGAAAAAATAAATAGAAGGTATCTTCTTATTGATGCTGATAAGGAAATTGTAGAAAAGGCAATTCTTGATTATATAGGTATTTTAGGATATGCCAAAGCTTCTCCTGTTTTTGTAAAACACGATAAAATGACCATTTTATCAATAAATAGAGAAGAAATTAATAATGTTAGAGCTGCTTTGGAAATTTCTGAAAATAAAATTAAAGTGTTAAGAGTTTCTGGGACGCTGAAGGGATTGGAATAGACTTAACGAAACCTTTAATTATGCTTTTCGTTTAGTCATTGAATGGAAAAAAGAGGAGATTTGAGTTTGTCATTTGGGATGATATTTTCTATAATAATTATCGTAGCTGTTATTGCAATTGCTGCTTTTATAATTGTTAAGTTTTTAGCCACAAAGAACTGTATTGATTCTGGTATTTTTTACAATGAATTACAAGAAAGAGTGGACAGAGCTTGGGGATCTACAATTGCAGAAGATCCTGAAAGTTTTAAAGTGCCTTCTGGTGTGAAGTCGATTTGTATAAGAGGAAATTCTAGTTCGGCAAACAGCGAATATGAAGAGGAGTATGAAGAATTGAAAGATTATTTAAGGACGAAGAGAAGCGCGACTCTATTCGTCTATCCACCTAATAATGCATGTGAGGGGAAAGTGCCTTATTATAAGTTAGAACACATAAAACTACCTACTCAATTCTTCTGTATTGAAGCAAAAAATGGAGAATTAGATTTAATCCTTCAAAAAGAAAGTAATGAGCCTCTGGTTAGAATTGTTGCAGGTACATAGAGATGATAAATAAAAAAGGGTTCGAATTTGGATTCGGATGGCTGTTTGCTATAATTGTCGGGGCAGTTATAATATTTTTAGCTATTTATACTGTGGTTAAATTAATTCCTCAAGAGCAAGATATACAAAGTTCACAATCTGTAAAAGAACTTGAAAATCTATTAAGTCCTATTGAAAATGTAATTGAAAAGGGAAAAATAAGTTTTGCTAAGGAAACAAGATTAACGAACACTTGTGAAACTGCAGGTAATTTTGGGTCTCAAAGAATAAGTTTATCTTCGCGTACAAGTATAGGGAAAGCATGGACATCTGAAGGGATTAGTAGTAGAAGTTACAATAAGTATATTTTCTCTTCAGAAAAAGTAGAGGGCAAGGAAATGCATCTGTTTACTAAACCGTTCAGCTTTCCATTCCGAATTGGAAATTTAATATTCTTATGGGGTGATAAAGAAAAATATTGTTTTGTAAACGCACCGAGGGAGATGGAAGAAGAAATTAGTGATTTAGGATTAAAAAATATAAATGTTACTTCAAGAATAGCGGATTGCGAAGAGGGAAGTAAGAGCGTTTGTTTTGCAAGTACGAGGTGTGATATTGATGTTGACTTAATGGCTGGAAAAGTAAGTAAAAAAGGAGAAAAGGCAGTTTATTATGAAGACTCTATTGTTTTTAGTTCGACATCGAATGTAGGAAGAAAAGATTATTCTTTGTTATATGGCGCTATATTTGCCGATCCTGAAATATATGAATGTCAAGTAAAGAGATTGGGAAAAAGGGCGTCTGAGCTGGCATTAATTTATTTTGCTAAGAGTGGGAATATTGCTGCAAACGAGGGGTGTAGTGCAAATATTCAGGGAGAGCTAAGTAATTTTGCTGAAACAATGAGAGCAATTAATTCTTCTGCAAGTTTGAAAGGAATTAGGGTAAATGCTGAAGAATTAGGGAGGAAAAACAATGATCTTATCTGTAAAATATTCTAAAGGGCAGTTGAAGATACAAGAAATGGCTTTTGTTTTAGTTGCTATAATGATATTTTTTGCTATGATAGCATTAATTTATTTTTCAGTAAGACTAAATTCGTTAGAAGGAGATGTTCAAAACCTTGAGGATGATTACGCGAAAGAGATTGTGAAGAAGATTACTTTAAGTCCCGAGTTCAGTTGGGAAAGCGGAAGTTGTGATAGCTGTTTAGATTTCGATAAGGCGTTTTTATTAAAAGATAGAAAATCTTATCAAAACTTTTGGGAATTGGATTACTTGGCTGTTGAGAGAGTACATCCTGTCTCTAACAGAGGAGAATGTAATAATGATAATTATCCAGATTGTGGTATCGTAACAATTAGAAATGTTACTAAGGGCGCTCCGGCTGACACTTTCGTATCTATATGCAGAATAGAAGATGGAAAGACGAAATGTGAACTGGGAAGGATATATGCTTCCGGGAGAAATATCTAATGAAAACAAACAAAAAAGGACAGGAAGAGATTGTAGGGTTCGTGTTAATTGTAGTGCTTGTCAGTGTGGTTATTCTTATCTTCTTAGGGATTATGTTGCGAAACCCGGGAAACAACGAAAGGGAGAGTATAGATGTATATAACTTCATTACGGCATCTTTGAGTTATACCACTAATTGCTCGAATAATGGAGAATATTACGATGTTGGGCGTTTAGTAAGGAAATGCTATCAGGAAGAAGGATTTATATGCCAAAACGGGGAAAGAGGATGCGAGGTAGTTAATAGCACTTGGAAAGAGATCCTGGATACGGGATGGCAAGTAAGCCCAGAAGGAAAATATAAGGCATATGTCTTAAACGTCACTCAGTCTAATAACTTTACTTCAAGGCAGAATAAAGAGTTTATATTTCTAAGCAAGGGAAATTGCTCCGAGAATATAATTGGATCGGAAGAACCAATTCCTTTGGATCAAGGAAATATGATTGTTTCCCTTAAGATATGTAGCTAAACTTTTAAATGGATATGTATAGAGTCTACTACGATTACTGGTTTTAGGCGTTCTCTTTTTCCTGTTTTTTCTGCAATCATGTCTATGAAACCGAATCTTTCTAAAAGTTTGATGTCATCATTGACAGATTTAAAATCTCTCCCCGAGATTTTAGCTAATTCATAAATAGATGAAGGGTTCTTACTTTTAATTAAATGAAGTAATCTTGCTTTTTCATTATTTAGTAATTTTCTTAGAGCAGACAGGCCTTCAAAATCATATTCTTTTCCTTCGCCTGTAAATTTTTTAAAAAAAGTACTAAAAGAACCCTCTTCCTCGACGATAGTTATTTCCCTTGTTTTTGTTTTTTGTGCCATTTTTATAATATATGTCTTTCTTTATTAGATATGTATAATATATACTTAGTATTTATATGTTTCGTTTTCCTATATATGATTATTATACCATATATCATAATTTTTAGTATAAATTTAATTAAAAATTAAGAAAAATAAAGTGTCATAAAAGATAGTAACATCACAAGATTTATAAAGGGTAGGGTGACAATTTTGGATACCTCTTCGTAACAATAAGATAATTAGGCAAAGCTTTTTAAAGGATCAAAGATTTAACTTGTTTAACCCTTAAAGCTTTAATGTGGTATATTTATTATATCACATCATGGACAGTTGCTGATTAACAAGCAATTTCTTTTTGAGAGGCCCTGCGGGGTCGTCCCGGGAATAGAGCTGAAAGGAGGTTTAAAAAGATGAAATTAAATTTTAGAAAAATTGCCTCGGTTCTTGCAAGCACAGTTATGATTAGTTCGACAGCAGCATTGGCTGTAGCAGCAAACTATCCAGCTCCTTTCGTACAGAATGGAATGGCTGACGTTGCTGTTGTTTGGGGTACAACTGCCGCAAACACAGACCTTGTAGCTGTAACTGATATTACTGCTAGCTTAGAAGCAGAACTAGGGAAGCAAGCTCCAACAACACCTACTACAAACACCACAATAACTGGTGCGAGAGATGTTGTTAAACTTGAGAAATCGAGTGATAAATTTAATCTAGGAGATACAATGAGTGGAGTATTTGGAGCAACAGTAGATGATGAGGATCTAGAAGTTTTGTTGGCTGATGGTACATATCTCAATGATGAAAACACAGAGTATGAATATGAGCAAAAACTTACTCTTCTAGCACGATCATTAACTTACTTTGCAGATTCTGACTATAAGGACAAAGAGCCTACGGTTGGATTCCAAGTAAGCTCGGGTGTGCCTGTATTAAACTATACACTAGACTTTACCACGGATGCAGAATCTGATATAACTAGCGGAGATCTTGTTGATTTTGAAACAACTAATCTAAACATATTAGGCAAGAATTACTATATTCTTGATTTCAAGAACGACAGTACTAGCGCGAATACATATTCTGGAAAAGTTACCTTACTAGATGCTGCAACATCAGCAATAGTAACTGAAGGTGAAACTCAAACTGTAACAGTTAATGGAAAGTCATATGAGGTTGCAATAAACTTCGTGACTTCTAGTAACGTAAAGCTTGAGGTTAACGGACAAGTTACAAATTCTTTAGCAAATGGAGAAACTTTCAAATTGACTGATGGTACATACATCGGTATCAAAGAAATTCTTCATAACGCAAAAGATACTGGTATAAGTAAGACTGAATTCAGCATAGGGTCTGGAAAATTAGAGATCACTTCTGATGGAAGTGAGATCGAATTAAACGATGACGCTGTGGATGGAATGAAAGGTTGGTTTGTTAAAGGTACTAAATCGGGTACTAAGGAAAGACTTGATAAATTCGTTCTACAGTGGGATACTGACGAGGAGGAATTTATTGCTCCTTCAGCAGATCTTGTTCAGCCTGGATTCCAAGCTATTAAGTTTTCCATGACAGAATTTGTAGTTCCTTCACCGGAAACTATAAATGTTGATCATGATGGAGACGATAGTATTGAATTGAAAATACCAATAAAAGATGGTAGTGCTAAATTCAATCTATTAAAAGCTAACTCAACTGGTGGTATCGACTTAATTGGAAAGGATACTGATCAGAGACTTGCTACAACAAACGAGAGCGTACTTTACTATTATCAAACAGTATCTAGCAACAACTATCATAGATGGTTTGTAGCTTCTTACAATACATCAGATAATTCAGAATCTTATTTGTTATCTGCCTCTGTAACAGAAAGTGAGGGTAAAAACAGAACAACAATTAAGAACGAAGTAACTGGTGAAAATGTTTGTACGGATAAAGTAGCTGATGATGTGTGTGACATAGGTGATGTATCATTTACCATTACACAAGTCAACAGAACGAGTAGTGATAAAAACGTTAAGATAACAGCAGCAGCAGCATCGAACACAAAGTTCGATAGAATATATTCTAAAGAAGGACTATTGGTCTTCTTACCTGTAGCTGTTAACGGCACTACGAGTTCGACCGCTCCAGGTCATATCAACTTAAACATCTCTAGTACTAGCGCAGGTTATAACCGTGATAGTTACTATGTGTTTATGGAAGAAGAAGACAAGGATGACGACGTTGCAGAAGGTGTAAGATTTAACGTTACTGTCAATAACGACGCTGACGGAGATCTACATATATCTGCAGTAGACACAGGTCAAACTAACAAGGACATTCCAGGTAGTGATGATGACACTACAAGCAGAGTTGTATCAGCACTAGCTACTAAGGTAGACAGAATAGTCGCTGCCGATAGAGGACAAGCTTTGATAACATACTCTGGTAAAGAGGCTTACGCTCAAGTATACTTAACTGATACAGGAGCTACGGCTTCAAGTGGAGGAACTTCACAACTAGGATCTGTTTCCGTAAAGGACTCAGAAGTTGCATCGGTTTCTGGCAAGAACTTAATTGTTGTTGGTGGAAGCTGTGTAAACACTGTGGCTGCTGAATTATTGGGAGTGACTGCTCCAGCATGTGGAGAGGCATTTACCGCGGCAACCGGAGTGGGTGACGGTCAATTCTTGATCCAATCCTTCTCAAGCAAGTGGGCAACTGGTAAAATCGCAACTCTTGTTGCAGGTTACAACGCTGCAGATACCACAAACGCTGCCAAATACTTGACAACACAAACTGTTGACACAAGTGCTGGACAGAAGATGGTAAAAACTTCAGCAGAAGTAGCAACCTTAGTTTAAGAACAAATTTTTTATTTTTTTCTTTTTCTTTCTTTTTTTATTACCTGGCGAGAGCTAGATGAGATTTGACTAGTTTAATGATTAGGGTAAATAGTCTAAGATATTATTATATTGCAAAGAATGAAATAATAAATACCTTGTTATAATAGATCTATTATAGTTGGTATAGATAACTAAATATTCGTCTACAATCTCACTAGAAAATCAACTCACACAGCGCCGTTAAGTTGATTTTCTAAATGTTTTTAAAGCATGAATATTTCACATTTAGGATGAATCCTTTGATAAAGCCTTTGGTATCTGAAGCAGAAAAAGAAAGGAAGAAAAACAAGAGAAACTACATACTTATAGGGTTTATACTCTTACTTTTAGTTGCAAGTAGTGCAAGCTTTGCCTTCATATCTAACCCTACACCACAGACAAATACGGGATCAAGCAGCCCCGTAACTAGTGTTGGTGGAAAATATGCACTACAATATGGAGCAGAAACTATTTATTTTACTAATTCTCCTGAACAAACAAATAATATCTCTACAGAAATCTTATTTACATTAAATAATTATTATTCACAACCCTTGTACATAGCAACAGAAAGTGATCTAATTTATTATGAAATCTCTTCGACTTTAGGAAGATATCCTGAAAGGGTTCAACATGCATGTTATGGTCCATGTAATTTAAGTTACGCTGAGAAAAATTGCACCGAGAATCTCATTGTGATAAATCCTAACATTGAAAATAAAGTTACACAACAAGATAAATGCGTCTTTATTGAAGGGGATATGAGGGCAGTTGATGCATTTCTATACAAGATTTTCGGGGTAAAAAAACAATAAATTTTTAAAATAAATAAAACTAAATAAAAAATGGCAAGAACAAAAAAAGAAAAAAAAGTTGAAAAAACATCAAAAACTGATGAAACGCCTAAAGAAAGTGTTAAAGAAACAAAAGTAGAGGGAAAAAGTACTGATGAAATAGAAGAAAAATTAAAAGCAGAAACAAATGTATCTCAAAAACAAAAAGATAGCACTCTAATATGGATATTTGCAGTCATGGTACTCATCATAATCGGTGTTTTAGTAGGATACTTTGTTGGTAAGGGGGGGCAAAGTTTTACTTACGAAGGATTGAAATTTACAAAAGAAAAATTCGGAGAAATTCCTGTATTTCACTATTATTATTTTTATGAAAGTGAAAAAGGGAACTTAGTACAGTATAATTTATACTTAAGAAAGGACCCTAGACAAAATCAAATACCTGTTGAAGGAAATATATATTACCCTAAAGATAAATTTGTTTATATTAGCGTAAATGGAACGGGCTTAACTCAATGCGAAGATAGTAGTCTCGCAGTACATACGTTAGCCGCTTTTCTTACAAATAATGAGATCGTGGTAAAAGGAGCGACTCCTAATTTTAATGAAACAAATGGCACGAATATTCGATTTGCAAACTGCCAAACCCACCCTAATAATGTTGTTATTTTGATTCAAGCTGGAAATACGACGAGAATTTACAAAGAAGCGAACACAAACGGATGTCATGTAATTGAGGTATCAGACTGCCAAATTCTTGACGCTATTGAAAAATTTGAGGTTCAATCGGTTTTAGATGCTAAAGGTAATGAATCTGAAGTGTCGGACACCCAAAATAAGCCTCAAAGCTTTTACGCTTTGAATCTTACAAATACAACTAATTAAGTACACCAAATCCTAATTATCACCTCTTAATAAGTTAATGGCTACATTTACTTAGAAATAACATATATTTAGGGTATATTTTGTAGACTCTAATTCACGCAGTAATTAGGAGGCCTTATTTAAGACGTAGTGTAGTTAAGCTGATAATAATCTAATGTTTAATTCTATTATTCTTCTTCAGCTTTCTTTTTATTAAAATATACAAAATAATGATTACCAAACACGCTACAACGAGCCATAAGGAAATAATGCCGAGATGATCTCTAATTATATCAATATTTGCACCGAAAAGAATGCCGAGATAAAGCAGAATTGCGACCCATATTGCTGCTCCTAGCGCTGTATAGATTGTGAATTTTGCAAGATTCATTCTAGCAAATCCTGCGGGAAGGGAAATTAATTGTCTTATAACAGGTAACAAACGTCCAACGAAGGTTGTTAATTCTCCATGTTTCTCAAAAAATCTCTCGCTCTTCAATATACTTTCTTCTGAAATAAAGAATATTTTACCATATCTTTTAACTAGTTTGTTTACTGCTCCTCGACCTAAAAACAAAGCAATGTAATAATTAAAGTATGCTCCTACAAGACTACCTGCGACCCCTGCAATAAATGCAATAATGAAGTTCATTTCCCCTCGTGAAACGAGAACCCCTGCAGGAATCATTACTACCTCGCTTGGAAACGGAATAAAAGAACTTTCTATGGTCATTAAAATGAAAATTCCAAAATATCCAAAACTTCCAACGGCGTTTACAACAGCATTAACTGTTTGATCAAACCAAGACATCTATTAATGAGTTAAAGATCGTTTAAATAAGTTATTTATTAGATAAATAACTTATTTAGTGTATTTTACTAATCTTTATTGTTTTACTTATTAATTCAGTATTATTTTAAATTATAATTGATCTTGACTTTACTTTTTATACCTTATTTCTTTAATTATTGATTTTACATCGGTATAAACTGGAATTGTTTTTATCTTAAACATCCAAACATTCACAAACCAGAGGATTATCACGAGTAAAGTACTTCCAATATACCAAGTTATTTCATGAGCGATGGAGAAATAAGAGGCCCCGTTACTAATTAAAGATCCAAAAATGACTATGCGGATTATATTAAGAATGAGGAAAGCTAAAATGAGGAAAACTAGGCTTTTAACTCTCTTTTTTGGCTTTATAGGTGTTGTTAAATTGAGAATAACTAAGAAATAATATGCTGCTCCGGCAACACATGCTGCTAGAATTTGAGCTTTAATGCCTCCTATGAGCAGAACATTTCCATCGATTAGTGTGGCTCCTACGAATTTACCTAAAAGCCATGCTGAAGGATAGACAGTTAACGGAGTAAAAATAAAATAGAAGATAAATAGGTTTGGAATTCCCAATAGAATAAGAATTAAATATCGTGATAATAAACCTAATGCCTCTTTTTTGTTCATTCAAAGGAATAATAAAGAGGGTTTAATAAACTAATTATTTACTTTTACCTTAATGCATAGACGATAGACACATATCATCTGAGTGTACACTGGCTAAGCAAAAATTAAGATATTAAGATTAATTACTTTATTAGATAGTTATTCAAAGGTTAAGTTAAGTCATAAGGAGTGTCTCGGGCATTAAGGCGGACTACACTACCAGTTGTTAAATTGGCGATGTCCTTTATTTCCAAGACAGCCACGCCCATCTCCCTGTATTCAACACGTCCTATAACCATTACTTTGTCACCTCGAGCAATAGCTATGTAAGTAGAGTCTAATTCAATTTTTGCAGAATATCTCTTAACTCTGGGTAGAGGATTTCTCTCTAGGGGATCTATTCTTACTTCAGTAATTGTCTCTCCTTCGGATGTATCACGTTCTCTAAGAGCATCAATTACTCCAACAATAGTACTCTTCTTATTTCCATGCTCATCAATGAACTTTTTTAATGATTTTTCCATGACTTGATATTGAGCTAAGAGGGGCAATAACGTTTTAATCTCGTCTAGAAACACTTACAGCTACAATTATGATTATAATAATAAGCACAACGTTTATTCCAGCAATTATCCAGATTAATGTGTTGTCTCCAAGATCTACTCCTTTTCCAGAGCCGTTATCGTCGAATGTAACTGCAACTTCTCTAGTTTCTACTCTATCTCCAGATTGGACTCTTATTACAAATGAGTTTTCTCCTTCAGCATCTTCATCAACATTGAATGTTAATGTTACTTCTCTGTTTGCTCCAGGAGCTATTGTTACTAATCTGCTTGAAATTGAGTCTAAGTCTGCCCAGGATTCATATCCTGAAGCGTCAATAACAAAGTCTGCATTTGTACTCATAAGATTTGTGATTGTTGTTCTTACAACCATCTCTTCTCCAGGCTGTGCATCAGAATCTAATGAAGCTGAGATTGAGGCAATTCTTCCTGATGTTGAACCATTATTTGCAGGAGGTTGAACTGAGCATCCTAAAACAGTTAAAGCAAAAGATTCTGCCTCATCTGATTCTTCTCTGTATGTTCCTGATCTGTAATCATATTCTGCTGATAGATCCATTGAGTATGTTCTATCTCTAGCATTTTGAGGTATTGTAAATGTGAATGAAACCGGTCTATCATCTCCTTGATCAAGTCCTTGTCTCAATTCTGAAGACAAATGGATGTTTAACTCATCTATATCAAGATTTGCCTTAACTTGATCTTGATCCTCATCTCCAACATTGAATACGTCTGCAGTAAGAGTAACTGAATCTCCACATGTCGCCTCTGAAGGTGAAGTCTCAATATTATCAAATGCTATGAATTTTCCTTCGTCATCTTCAGCAGTTATATCAATTGTTTGGAAAAAATTATTATCTAAATCAGATGATGTATCTGTGCAGACATCTGATTCTCCTTCATCATCACTGTATGCTTTTACAACCAATTTGTAATCTCCCTCATCGACATCGGCAGGTACTCTGAATTCGAATGTAACCGTGTCATCATCTCCGTCATTTAAGTCTCCCATGTCGATTTCTTCTTCATCAGTATTGAAGAAGTCTAGATCGCTGATTATATTGTCTCCAGATGAGTCAAAAAGACCGAGTTCAACAAATACATCGTTTAAGTCGTCATTGCCAGTGTTTTCAACGTTGACATCAACTGTTATTCTATCTGTTGGCTTCCATTCCTCATCTTCATCTCCATCACTGCTTATATCTACTTCTTCAATAGATAATTCTAAGTCTGATGTTCCAATTTCTCCATCAGTGCAGAAGCTCTTGAAAAATGTAATTGTTTTATTAATGCTAGAAATTTGAGTGCCACTTGAAACGTTTGTACCTGTGGCTCTAAGAGTAGCTGTATAACTTCCGAACTCTAAATCATCACTAATGCTTGTTGCTCTTATTGTAGCAGTAGCAGAAGAATCAACTCCGAGATTATTAATTTGAGTTGGACTTATTGATAATGTAACTTGATCAGATCCTGAAACAATATTGGAAACAGTTAGCGCAATATTTTGAGCTACCGTGTCATCATTTGTTATTGTAACAGTTGTTTGATTATTTGCAATAGTTAAATCATTTGGAGTAGAAACAGATAATGTGCTAGCGACTCCTAAAGATAAAACTAAAAGCGCAACAAGACTGAAAATTATTGAAAGATTTTTTGTGATCTTCATTTTTTGTTGTAACTTTGTAATTACACTACTTTATAAACTTTTCGTTTCGGTCAAAAACATTGGAATTAATCAAAACTTGCCTATTTATACAAGCAGGAGAACATTTAAATAAATACCGTAACTAGAAACTATATAATGAAAGGAGAGATGAGTAATGATACGTGCTAGAGAAAATGTCGTCGGGGCATGGGCTTTCCTAATAGGTACAATTTTAGCAATTATTGTTGGAATCATTGCTGCAGTTACAGAAAATCCAACTGTCAGTCCTATAATATTAGGAATACTAGCAATTCTGGGTTTAATTGTGGGATACTTCGTTTCTGAGAAAGATGTTAAAACATTTTTGATTGCCTCTGTATCGGTTGTGCTCGTTTCCTATGCAGGAATTCAAGGCCTTGTAATAAACTCAGCTATTCTCGGTGCTAGTGTAGATAAGTTTATTACGTCTGTACTTGGAGCATTGTTGTTCTTCTTTATTCCAGCAGCAATAGTTGTTGCTTTGAAGACGGTGTTTTCTTTGGCGAAGAGTTAACTCTTCGCTTTTAGTTATATTATAATAAGCAGAAATGTTTAATTTAGAAAAATCTAAAAATAGTCTCTCTTGAAAGATTTAATGAACCTAGATAGTTGCAAGTTTGAGATTATTGAACGCGGGTTTCCAGAGGTTAGACCAATAATCGTTGAAGTTTCATATAAGAAATTAAAAGAAGCTTATTTTGAAAGTGATCGGTCTTCCAGACAAAAATATGAATTAGATGTGGATGTATCATTGAGACATGCACCAAGAAAAGTAATTATGGGTGGAATGAGTCATGAAATTGCGCATATTGTTAGAGACTTACGTTTTAATTCATTATTTCTTACTTTAGAGCGAGCCTTGTGTAATATTAAATGGTATGAAACTTGGGACGAAAGACAAACAGACATTTTAGTGGTTAAAAGAGGACTTGGAAAAGAGTTATTAGCTTTTCTTCAGTATGCTGATAAGAGAAGAGAGAATTACACTATTCAAGATGGTTTAACAGTAAGAGAATTAAAACAAATGCTTAAAAAAGATAAGTGAAAAATATTGAAAATTAAACTTGATAACTAATTAGAAATCACTAATAAAATCGCTCTTCTCTTTCTTTGAAGCTGCAGGAGCTTTGTGAATTTCGGCGAACTTAGGTGTTGCAATTATTGTTGTGTCTCCAAAGCCAGCAATTGATCCTTCAAGAGCTTCTACTGTCTTTTTTATCTTTGAAATTGCTCTCTTAAGCTCAATAACATCTTTTGTTTTCAAAATTTTAATATCAATAACTGCAATTGTATATCCTTCTCTAAGGGAATTTAGTATTTCGTTAATATCATCAAATTGTCTTAAAACGAAAGGTTTTACAACGATTTTATTTTCTTTTGCTTCGGCAGAATTCAAATCTATCTCGACATATTCTTCATTGTCCTCTTTATTGAACATCTTTTTTAAATTAAACGCCATGTCAATCTGTACTTGATTTGAGTATATAAATATTGCTATGATTTAAATTACATTTATGACTTTTCTTTTTGCTTTTGAGTAACCGCTCGATTTATTTCTTCTTTCAGCTTTTCAGCCT
>CAZQLX010000002.1:0-34735 GCA_964594495.1 Candidatus Woesearchaeota archaeon
GAGTCGGATGAACTGATGCAAATGTAAAGTTTGTAATCGATATTACAGTTAAGGCGTTTGCTAAACCTGCAATAAGCTGAACGAAAATTAGATAAATTGGAGATCCGGATGCAAGCCAGAGAAGAGGGTTTATTGCAAAGAGAATACTTCCGAAGTAAAGAAGTTTTATATTGCTGTACTTATCCGAGAGTTTTCCTGCGAGAGGGAGAAAGAGGAGATAGAAAATTGAACTACTAAGACCTATTCCTATGATCATAGGATTGCTAAAACCTAAGTAACTTTGATCTTGCATATAAACAATAAAGAAAGGTGAAGCAATCATTAATGCGAAATTGAAACACAAATGGTATATTCCAAACTTTTTGAAGTTTTTATTATGTTTTAAGAAATCTCTAATAGAGAAGTCATAATGTTTGTTTAGATTAAATCTTGAAGGAGCATATTGTTTATGGAATAAAGAGAAAGAGACAAATCTAAAAATTGCCGCAATGGCAAATAGAATTCCAAATCCAATTAATGCTGCCCCTTTGTTTTCGAAATTTGTTAGAATAAGTAGTCCAATTAAAGTTGCGGAAATTTCCACAATACCCGTTATAAGATTTCTTTTTGAGAAATATCTTCCTCTTATTTTATCCGGAACAAGATCTCCCATCCAGGAAAACCAGGCAGGATGCGCAAGGCCACCAAATATTGTAAGCAGTGCGTATAAACCAATTAGAAGACCTAAGGCCGAAGTTGAGAGAAAGTTATACCAATAAAGAAAACCAATGGCTGCAATTGGAAGCCAAGTAAGTGCTTGGAAGAAAACGAGTGTTAGAACAATTTTTTTTCTATGATACTTTCCAATAAGTTTGGATCCAAAAAATTGCGCGATGGGAGAAAGAAGACCTGCAAAAGCATTTAGAAGGCCGATATGAAAAGAATCCGCTCTTAATGCAAGCGCATAAAGAGAGAGATAATTTGCAGAAATTCCGTTTGAGAAAGAGGCAGCGGAACCTTCTTCAACACTTACTTTAAGTCCTTGTTGCTTCAGTTGCGACTCTGTTAATCGCTGCTTTACCTCTTTTTGCATTCTTAACAGGAGAAAAGATAATTAATAAAGGTTACTTTAAGCATCACTCCAATCTTCATCCAATAATTTTTCTAACATTTCTCTTTCTTCTTTAACTGCTTTACCTAGTTGTTTTGGAGAAGTGTGTTTGAAAACTAAATTTCTTTCTTCCAAAGCACTTTGAAGCCTGTTAGCGATGTCTGCAAGAGATATTCTGTAAAAATCATTTAAATGTATTGTTCCTCCCTCAATATCTGCTTGTTCTTTTTCTGGGATTAATTGATAAATTTTATTCCATCGGTCTTCAATCATCCATTTTTTTGTAGTTTTATCTGTATAAGCATACCATACATCATATTCTAATGGGAAAACTTGTTTGAATACATAGAAGCCTTCTCTCACAGGCAAATTTTCTTTATCTTTGAGATTGCTCATTATATTTTACTTTAAATTTTTGATTTATATATAATATTGTGATGTACTTTATCTTTTCTTTATTAGCTAAATGCTTTTAAATGTGTTATTTTTTGTTTATGTTTGTGTTAGTTTTTAAAAATGAGTAAAAAAAGAATTTGGGTAAAAGAAAACGGAGAAGAATATAAAGAGGAAGAATTAATTCGAATGAGTTTTAAAGATTTTAAAAAAACGATGGATAGAATTGAAGATGAAACCGCCTTTTCCTTTTTAGGAAAATTTAGAGAGGGGCATGATAAAGTTAAAAGTTCAATGAGTAAAGACAGTGTATTTTTACACTACCTTTCTGGAATAAAGAAAGATTTAGAAGATTTTTATTTGGAGATGAAGAATTAAATTTAAGGACAAAGCAGTAGTAACAAACTTGGTATTATCTTTAAATATACTTCTTGCGAAATATAGTAATGAATTATAAGGCAAAAAAATCACTCGCTACCCTGTTATTAGTCGCTTCCACACAGTTATGGATGGGCAATAGTTGTGAAAGTGATAGAGTAAGGAGAATGAATGAACAACAGCAGGCTGTGGAAATAGTTCATTCGGTTGAGAGGGAGAATATAAACAAAAGATTAAAGATTGCTAATGATCCTAACCAAATTATGTGGATTTATGGTCTTAGTGATGCCGGTAATGTTCCTATATTTTATTCTCCTTTGGTTGGGAAAGTTACCTCTTCAACTAAAAGATTAGAGCCTTCTCACATTGCGGGACAAAATTCAACAATTGGATATGTAGCCGGTGAGCAATTTAGTACCGACGAAATAATGGGTGCTGATGGAACATATGGATCATCAGATCCTTATGTTTATTGGTTTACACCAGAAGGACAATATCTTCAATGGAATGGAAAATATATTCTAAGTAGCATACCCTTAAAATTTGATAAACCTATTCTTAATGTAAGCGATATAGATTATGTTGAATTGCAAAAAGGGCAAAAAGCTAGAGAAGCTCTTAAGGCAAACAAGAAAGTAAATAATAAGTTGGAAGCTGAAGAGTAGAAAGATTAAATTTTCAACTTTCTTTTTTTCCACTTAACACCTTTGTTAAAAAGAGTGAGGAAAAGACAGCCAATTATGAAAGATTCTGCACTACCGAGAGCTCGTGCAACTAGGAAAGCCGTGTCGGCTGCGAAATTGCTGAATTGGATTAATATTTCTAGCATGTTATTTTTTAGTTATGTATTGTGTAAATTGTACAAAAGCCGCGCTTTTGTTATCAACTGCGATGAGTAGATAAAGCTTGTGAAAGATAACTATTAGTTCAATGAGCTATCTCCGGGAAAGCAGTCTTTAAAAATATCTAAACCTTTACTTACATATATTTTTTTGAGTAATCTCATTGCAGGACCGTAATATTTTTTGTTTCGGTAGGCTCTAACTGGTCCAACTTCTATCCATTCTTCGCGAGAAGGAGGATTATCTGCTATATACCCTAATGTTAGTAGAGTTTCTCTTGCAGTAATTATCATCCTTTTTTTATCAAGATTTGCTGATTGATATGCTGTTTCCATGACAGTTGCTAAACGATTAAGCGATTCGATATCTTTTTTTGTCGCTAGTTCTTCTACAAGATGTGCCATTTGATTAATTTTAAACGGAATTGGAACCCTTCCTTTTACATTTTCAAAAAAATTAATGAATTGCTCTAGTGTTAATTTTTCCATAAGTTTTTTGTTTAAATCATTCTATAAAAAGATTTACATTTAAAGCGAAGTCAACGAAAGATTTAAATATAACCGTGTATACGATGTGTGTATACACAAAGGGAAACACTACAAGGGATATATAATACAAACATGACAGACATATTTGATACGAAGATTTTATGCCAGAAATGTAATGTACAAATGGATAAAACACTCGTCGACAAAGAAGGATGTGAAGTGAGGGCAGTAAAATGTCCTAACTGCGGAGATAAGATTATACATCCAGCAGATATAAATAGTTTAGATCATTACAATACTTTGAAGGGTAAAACTTTTCATGTTAAGCTCAGAATGGTTGGAAATAGTCACGCTATAAGTATTCCTAAAGAAATTGTTGATTTTATGACTGAGCAACATAAGTCTGCGAGAAGAAGAATGGATGAAATGGTAAGGTTGTGTTTTGAAGATTTTAGGAGATTAAGTTTGAGTTTTGATGAGGATGATGATTTTGATGATAGGGAAGTAGAGAATTATGCTAACGATGATGAAATGGAAAGAAATAATATGCTTATGAGGAGAATTAAAATGAAAAAATTAAACAAAAGTGAGAGGGAATATTAATGAAAAAAGAAGAATTTAAAGGAGTAAGGTTAAGGGTAGTTGAGGCTTTACAGGATGACGCGTATAAAGGGGTTGCTAGAATTGATCCTCAAATAATGAAGTCTTTGGGATTAAGCAGGGGAGATGTTATAGTTATTAAAGGAGGAAGAGAAACAGTTGCTATTGTTGATAGAGCTTACCCTGCAGATGTAGGGGAGGGAATAATCAGAATTGATGGACTGATAAGAAGAAATGCTAAAACGGGAGTTGGTGAATTGGTAATCGTTACAAAAGCAAATGTCAGAGTAGCGCAAAAAGTTTCTATTGCACCTGCACAGCAAGGAATCATGGTACAAGGGGATCCGGAAATGTTTAAGACCGGATTATTGGGAAGAGCGATAATGAAAGGAGATATTATTTCTTTGGGAGGAGTTCAGAGAAGAAAAGATATAATGTCGGAAGGATTTCCAGATATTTTTTCGGATTTAAATGATTTATTCGGAGCTAATTTTGGATTTTCTGGATTTCAACAAATTAAATTTGTTGTTGTAGGAACGAGTCCGGCGCAACCGTGTATAATTACTGAAGATACCGAGGTAATTTTGAATTCTAAGTCTGTGGATGTTTCAGATGAGGCAGTCCCTGAAGTTACTTATGAAGATATAGGGGGATTAAAAGAAGAAGTTAAGAAGATAAGAGAAATGGTTGAACTTCCATTGAAACATCCTGAAATTTTCGATAGATTAGGAATTGAACCGCCAAAAGGAGTTTTGTTACATGGATCTCCTGGAACTGGAAAGACATTGCTGGCAAAAGCAGTAGCAAATGAATCTGAAGCAAATTTTATTTTACTTAATGGGCCGGAAATTATGAGTAAATTTTACGGAGAAAGTGAAAAGAGAATAAGGGATATATTTGAAGATGCGGATAAAAATGCACCTTCGATTATATTTATTGATGAAATAGACGCAATTGCTCCAAAAAGAGAAGATGTTCAGGGAGAGGTGGAAAGAAGAGTTGTGTCACAACTTTTGACAATGATGGATGGATTGAAGAGCAGAGGAAGAGTTGTTGTAATTGGAGCAACAAACAGAGTGAATTCGATTGATCCGGCGTTGAGACGCCCGGGAAGATTTGATAGGGAGATTGAGATATCTGTTCCCGATAAAGAGGCGAGATTAAATATTCTTAAAATTCATACGAGAAACATGCCTTTAAGTAAAGATGTTAATTTAGAAGTTTTAGCTGGAAAGACACATGGATTTGTTGGAGCAGATTTAAATGCATTAGCTAAAGAAGCCGCGATGAATGTTTTGAGAAAATTACTTCCGGAGTTTAAATTAGAAGAAGAGTCTGCAGTTCCTCAGGAAGTATTGGAAAAAATAATAATTAAAGCTGAAGATTTTGAAGAATCACTTAAGGTTGTTAGACCTTCAGCAATGAGAGAGGTTTTAGTTGAGACACCAAATATTAGTTGGGAGGATGTTGGAGGATTAGATAAAACAAAGAAGGAACTTAGAGAAGCAGTTGAATGGCCAATAAAATATCCTGATAGCTTTAAACGTCTTGGTATTAGAGCTCCAAGAGGAATATTACTTTATGGGCCTCCGGGAACCGGAAAGACGTTAATGGCAAAAGCAGTTGCTAAGGAATCTGAAGCGAATTTTATTCAGGTTAAGGGACCATCATTATTGAGCATGTGGGTTGGCGAGTCTGAAAAGGGAGTCAGGAAGATTTTTGAGAGAGCAAGACAGGTTGCCCCATGTGTTGTATTCTTTGATGAAATAGATGCACTCGCAGGCAGAAGAGGAGTAGAAACTGGAACAAAGGTAACGGAGAGAGTTTTGAATCAATTGCTTGCCGAAGTTGATGGATTAGAAGATTTGAAAGATGTTACTATAATTGGAGCAACAAACAGACCGGATATGCTAGATCCTGCTTTGTTAAGACCAGGAAGATTTGATAGGGTGATACTCATTGATGTACCGGATGCAAAAGGCAGGGAGGAAATATTTAAGGTACATACAAAGAAAGTTCCGCTGAATAAAGATGTAAGCATAGAAGAACTTGTTAAATTAACGGACGGATTTGTTGGAGCAGACATAGAGGGATTAGTTAGAGAGGCAGCAATGACTGCTTTGAGAAGAGATATTACTGTAAAGGTTGTCTCAAAGAAAGACTTTGATGAAGCTTTGAAGAGAGTTAAACCGTCCGTAAGTTCGGAAACAGCAAAGAGATATAAGAAGATAGAAGAATATTACTTGAAGAGTGCTAAAGCTGGATTAGAAATGGGTCCGGTCTACGCCGGGTAAGACCAACGGTCTTACGAACCCTATAACAAGATGTACAAGTACAACTTATTTAAGATCTTTAGATTCCTATACTAAATAGTACACTAATACCACGATTAAGGATTAACTTCCCAACTTTTTCCTTATTTATTAAAAGAAAATTATTTAAGATGAGATCTACTTTGAATTATATGAAAGCATATTTTGTAAGACATGGACAAACAAATTACAATATATTAAATTTGTGCAATGACAATCCTAAAAAAGATGTGCATCTTACAGAATTAGGCAAAAAACAAGCTGAAAAAATAAGAGACCTGATAAAAAACGTCAAATTAGATTTGGTAATTATCTCTGAATTGCCAAGAGCGAAAGAAACCGCATTAATTATTACAGAAAACCATAATGTAAAATTTAAAATAGAACCAAGAATAAACGATAGAAAAACAGGTTTTGACAGTAAGCCGGTTTCAGAATTTTTTAAAGCATTAGAATCAGACATTTTCAATTTAAAATTTAACGATGGAGAATCTTTTCAAGAAGAAAAAATAAGGATTCATTCTTTTCTAGATGAATTAAAGATATATAACTATGAAAATATTCTTGTTGTCTCGCATAATGAGGTTATGCAAGTTATTAATGGCTATTTTAATAATTTAACAGACGAAGAAATTTGGAAAACAAAAATAGATAATTGCCACATTTTTGAAGTTGAAATTTGATAAAATTCTCTACGTCAATCAACTGAGAGTTAAAACTTGAGTAACACGCCACCACGATTTCTTAAGCAGTTGTAATTATTTTTTCTTTTTTTGTTAGAATAATTGTATGTTCGGCTTGTGCGACTTTACCGTTGTTTTTTTCAATTAACTGAGCGTAGTGATGTAACAATCCGGCTTGTTCAATTTGTCTTAAAGCTAACAATCCACGAGTGCCGAATTTTTTGTGAATCCATCTGGAACAGAAAGGCAAGGTAGAATATTCCTCAGCAATATATGCTAGGACTTCTCTGGCAAAGGAATCTCTTACATTTCCTTGTTTCTCTAGATGATAAATACCTGATTTTTTCCCATCTCTAACTGCTCCGAAGCCATTTGTGGCAAAAGGTTCAATTGCATAAACTCCTTCTTCGAAAGTTTTTGTTGTTGAATTATTGAAATTAGGGACAACGATTCCGGCGTGTAGATTGTATTTTTCAATTGAATGTCCGGACAGATTTTGTATTGGTTGAAAACCAGAAGACTTTATTGTTTTTTCTATTATCTCTCCAACTGCTGAAAGATTTTCCCCGAGATTTGCTATAGAAACTGCTTTGCTTAGTGCTTCTTCAGCAGCTTTTATAAGTTTTTTATTTTCTTCTGAGTTTTCCAAATCAACTGAAAAAGATGTGTCGGCTGCACAACCTTCAATGTGGACTCCTATATCTACTTTTAATAAACCTGACGCAATAGAAGTGTCGTTCCATTCTGGAGTAGAGTGTGCAGCAATTTCATTTATCGAGAGATTTACAGGAAAAGCGGGTTTTCCGCCTAAAGAAACAATTTTTGATTCAATATTATTAGCTATCTCGAGTAACGACATATTAGATTTAACGAGACTTTTTGCATATTCAACTGTCTGTTTCAATATTTTCCCAGCTTTAATGTAATTATCGTACTCTGATAAAGAATTATTATCTGGTTTTGATTTTTGAGATTGCGACTTAGAGGTTTTTGATGTTGTAGCATCATTAGAGGAAGAGTGAGATACTTTTCCTTTCGTTCTATGTCCTGTTATTCCGCCATAATGTTTTTCTGTCATGACAGAAAATGGATTGAGGGGTTTAAGAAGATTTGGTTTCTATTTTCTTAATAGTTTGAATGCGTGAGACCAGTAGTTGTTTTTAATCCCGTAAGTTACCCAGAGGATTGTAAGAGATTCAAGAAGAGAGGATTGACGAATATCTCCTATATCGATAATATCTTTCCATCCAAACTTTCTAGCGATTTCAGTAACTTTTTCTTTGGCTGCTGAGTCGTTTCCGCACATTAAGAAAGTTGGGCTTCCTTCTTGCAAAATGGGATTTACCATTAAGTTTGCGGGAACTGTATTAAATGCTTTTACAATTTTCGCATTTGGAATTGCATTTTGTATTGCCGATCCAAGGGAGTTTGGGTATATGTAGGGTGGCGCAATTACAGGAGTATCGCCTTGTGAGAAATCGAGAGGATTTGTAACATCAATTATTACTTTATTTTTAAAATTGTCTTTTCCGGCCAAATCCAGAACATTTAATGTGAAAATTCCTTGGGTGCAAAGAAATATTAACTCTCCAAAGTTAGCGGTTTTTTCGAAAGAGCCCGTTTTTACTTTAGGATTTTTTCTTGTGAATTCTTCTAATTTTTTTACATCTCTTGTTCCAAGCATTACATCGTGATTGTTTTTTATTAATTCTGAAGAAAGTGCTTGTGCAACATTACCTGACCCGAGAATTCCAATTTTCATGTTTATATATCGGAGATACGATATATAAACTTTGTGAATGTATGTTTTTACACAGATATTGTGAAATTGTCATTAAATGTTCCTTTATATGTTCTAACGAACTCTGCGTTTATTGAGTTTTCTGAAACTGTGTACTTCATAAATCCATGAGTTGGATTTTTGTATTTTCCTTGCCATTTGACAAAGTAAGGAGCTTCTGTATCTCCGGTGAAGATCTCATTAAGAGCGTGTCCGAAAGTCCCAACGATTAAGAAGATTGTTCCGTTTCCTTTTTGATAGAGATTATCTGTGCCATTATCCGTAACACATGAGGCATTATATTTGTTCACTTGCATGCACTTAAGTTGTTTTGATCTCTGATAGCTATGTTCATGGGCTTGTAACACAAGGTCTACTTTTTGAGAAATGAGAAGATTAGGTAAATCTGGGCCAATTTCACACTTTTTTACTCCCATTGAAATACAGGGACTATGCATTCCAACAATTATCCAGCTGATATTTGCATTCTGTGCTTCGGATATTGTTTCATTGAGCCAGACGTATTCATTTTTTCCTTTGCTGTAATTGTAATAGGTACCATTAATCTTTAGATCTGGAGAGATCATTATTATTCTTGTAAGATTATTGTAATCAAAATAGTATTGTGCGGGATAATTGCCAGTAATACTTAGTCGATTTGGAAGGCATTTTGCGAATTTTAATATATCTCCGTTCTCATACATTTTTCCTTTTTGATCTTCGTGGTTTCCAGATATTAATTCAAATGGATAATTCTCTCCAAGAAATGATTTAACATGTTTGCACCAAGACTCTTCTTTACCTTTTGCTAAGTAACTCAAGTCTCCTAAGGCGAGATAAAAATCAGTTTGAGACTGTGCGAGTTTTCTAAGACTACTGTTTGTTACTTTAGTTGCAGCGTGATCTCCTGCAGCAGCAAAAGTAAATATTGGAAAAGAATTGTCTTTCTCATTTACAACGTTTGCATTTGTATTGAAAACGTTTAAAGAGAGAACGATAATCGCGATCCCAATAATGATTAGAACTGAAGTTAGAAGGGTATTTTTTTTGTTTTGTTTCTTTTTCATCTTACTTTTTAGCAACTTTTTCTTCTTTCAAGAAAAATTTTGCTATAAAGAATACAACAAGAGCTATAATAACGAAATTAATTATTGCTCCTAACAATGCGCCCCAGCCTATTACTATTGGCCCGAGAACGAGTGTCGCGGTTTGCCAGGCGCCTCCAGGGATAAATGGAGTAATCACAGGCATTATTACATTATTAACGACTGATTGAATTAATACGGTTGCTGCAATACCAATAATAAATGCAATTGCTAATGAGGCAATTTTATATTCCTTCAAAAAATCTTTGAATTCTTGTATTAACCCCATATTACTAATATGTTTTCTCTCTATTTAAACTTATTTTCTTAGGTAGGAGATAAATTAGATTCAAGTCTCGAGTTTATTGATCTAGGAGTCTGCCTTTGTTTTTTATTTCTAATATGTCTCGAATACATAATGCTTGTAAATACTAATTCACTTAATAGAAAGATACTTCCATATAACCAGGGATTTGTTATACCAATACATGCATGGATTGCGCTACCGGGGATATTGGCAACTGCTAACGATGCCCATTCTGATAAATTAGTCTTTCTAGTAACTTTATAGAGTGGTTTTCCAATTAATTCTTTATAAGGTTCTCCTTTCCAACCGTATAACATAGGGTTACTTATTTTATTCATTTTCTCAGTCTTCTATCTTTAGGAACATAATTGAATATCTTTTCTCCATTTGATTTTCCTGATCCTAGAAAGTCGCCTTTATACCGCAGTACAATGTCTCCTTTTTCGAATTTAATATCTAAATCGTGGCCCCTGATCCAAAGTTTAAACTGTTCATCTGTAAGATCGAGGATCTTCTTTTTTATTTGGGATGAAAGGATATGAGTTGCATCAAAGCTGACTCTTAATTGTTCGTGTTCTTCTTTGACCAAATAAAGCCCCATGAACTCTATGTTTACAGTATCTGCAAGTAAAGCGATTTCTTCTTTTGATAAATGTCCAGAAAAAGCTCTTACTTTCTCTCTTCCTGCTTGTATTAGAAGGAAGGGAACATTATCAATTCCATAATTCTCTTTAAGTTTTTCGACAATGTGTCTTTTTTCGTTGCTTTTGATGAATTGCGGTTTCATAGTGGTTTCTCCATGATATATTTAGGCAAATTAACTCCTTCTACTTTTATTGTTCCTTCTTCAATGAGGCTATAACCTTTAATTTTATAATAAGTAACTGCCGAAGGTGTAGAAAACAA
Organism: Candidatus Woesearchaeota archaeon; assembly: GCA_964594495.1. Taxonomy (GTDB): domain Archaea; phylum Nanobdellota; class Nanobdellia; order Pacearchaeales; family GW2011-AR1; genus CAZQLX01. The sequence continues at coordinate 10,865 of CAZQLX010000002.1, forward strand.
GCTCATTGTTTTAAAGCCTATTTCTAAAGCCTTTCTTTCTGCAATAGCAAGTAATTTAGATCCAATTCCTTCTCTAGTATGATTTATTCTTACATACAATCTTTCTAATTCGTTTCCTGAAAAACAGACAACTCCGATGATAGCTCCATTTTGCATTGCGCAATACATCGAACCTTTTTCCATTTTAACAAGAATTTTTTCAGGAGTGTTTTTTCTTGCAAAAACTTCTCTTTGTTCTGGCGTATAATCTTCTTGTAGAAGTTTTTCTTGGGTCTCTATTATCAGATCACTTATTTCTCTGGCTTGTTGCGGTATCGCTTTTCGAATTATCATTGTATTTTCTCCTTAAAATAATAAAATAAAGATTTTTTTGCTAAATTATACTCTTTTTCATAGTTTGAGATTTCTTTCTCTACTTCTTTAGTCTCCCATTTTTTAACAAAACCCATAAATTCTTGAAAAGTCGCCTCTGCTTTTTCTTTTAATATTTCTTTTGAAATGCGTCTTGCAATAAATTCAGTTAAGGCTTCACATTTTACTTGTCCTAACTCTTTAAATCCGTATAATTCACGATAGTTTTTTAGTTGCGGATTGATTTCTAGAAATCTATGTACAAGTTCGTGAATAAGAACATGTATGTTTACATCTTGATTTTCTCTTAGCTTAACGATTAAAGGGTTTGGAATTGATGGAACTCTTAATGTTGCAGGGATTATGTAAATAGTTAATTCTTTTTCTGACCACTTTACACCCATATACTTTTCAAAGCTCTCTAACATCCTTTTTGCATCTTTTTTTAGTCTTTCATCAAACTCTTTTCTTAAATTAATAAGTTTTTCAGCTTCTTCTTTTGTAATTGTTTCTTTTATAACATTGAATATTAATGTTCTGCTAAAGAAAGTTCTTATTTTTGGTATCATTTTTTACTTCCGAAAAATTTAGTTAATATTGTTTTATGATCGAAAGCAAGATCCAAATTATCTATCTCTTTTTTTGTGAATAGCCTTATTTCTGATACTTCATAATTCTTTTTCGGAATGCCTTCTACATCTATTCTGAAAACTAAAACTATATTATGGGAGTTTAATCTTGGGATTATCTCATCATGATAGAAGAGAAATTTTATATTTATAGCTTCAAGATTTGTTTCTTCTTTAATTTCACGTACTAATGCGTTTTCAGCCTTTTCTTGACTTTTAATTCTTCCACCTGGTAGACACCATTTTCCTTTATCTATTAAAAATGAGCGTTTAGTAAGTAAAATTTTAGAATCTTTCATGATAATTCCTACAACGGCAACCCCCGGACTTAACCATTTTAACAAAGTTCTTATCATTGTACTTCCTCCAACAAAGTCATTTTACAAACGAAAAAGCCTTCACTATCGTTATCATGAGGATAGATGCGATGGGCTTTTTCTACTTCGGGGGAAAATGTTTTGTCTTGCCATTTTGTTACTCCGGGGCGAGTTTTTAATGGAAGGGAAATTTTTTCTACTTTTAATGGAAAATTTGATAAGGCAAAGTCAATAATTTCTTCGTTTTCTTCTGGGGCATGCGTACAAGTACTGTAAACTAACGTGCCTCCTTTTTTAAGGAGCTTAACTGCGAATGCAAGAAACTTTTTTTGTTGTCGCGAGAGTTTATCAACCATTTTTGGATTCCACATGTTAAATGTTTTCGGAGAGCTTCTTAATGTTCCTTCTCCAGAGCAAGGAGCATCTAGAAGGATTTTATCAAACTTGGGAAAATTTGATTTTGCAAGATAAGAGCAAAAGGCAATTCCATCATTACGGGTAACTATCGTATTTGATACGCCACAACGCTCTAAATTTGAAGCGAGGATAATTATTCTATCCATTTTGAAATCATTTGCTATTAATGTTCCTTCGTTATTCATTTTTGCTGCCATTTGTGTTGTTTTACTTCCTGGAGAAGCAAAAAGATCTAGAACAAGATCTCCAGGTTGAGGATCAAGAGCGATTGAAGACATCATGGAACAAACTTCTTGGACGTAATAGTACCCTAGAAGATGTTCAATTGCATTTCCTAGATCTCCAGGACCAAGGTTTTGATCAATAAGTATTATTTCTGGGTTTGAGGGGAATGGCTGAGAGATTTTCCATTTTTTAGATAATCTTTCGACTAAATTTTCAACAGGGATTTTTAAAGTATTGCAACGAATGAAGTTTTTTGGGGGCGTGTGGATTGTTCTTTCAAAATTGTCGAAATCTTGTTTGTCTTGAAGTAAAAGACGAAGTCTTTCTTCAAACAGAGGTTTCATTTCGTATTTGTATTCTTTTCTCTCGATTTTTGTCTCTAATTGTGTTGTTTCTTTTGATGTTTGATGCGTCATGACTATAGAGAGAAAAGTGGTGTTTTAAAGGTGCGCTTTTCCCAAAAAGAAAATAGCCACAATAGTCTGTGAGGCGCGAAGCGCCTCACTGCGTCGACCGTGATTTTAAATTGAGGATAGAAAGGGCGGTTAATATGAATTAACCGAATAACAATTATAATAGAAATTTAAGAATTATTTTTGAGATGATTATCCGAATTCAATAAATGAACTATTGGATTATTGTTGTTTGAAATTTCAATAATTGTTAAAGCAGTATTTGGGGATTTTTCTTTTATTTTTTCATGATGCTCTTTTGCTTTTTCTAATAAAATCTCTAAAATTGCTCTTTTTGTTCTACCGTGAGTTACTATAAGTATATTTTTATCTTTAAATTTATGAAGTGTTTTCGTAAGGAAATCGTTAATTCTTTCTTTAAGTTTATCTTTAGATTCCCATCCTTCAGGCTCTTTTCCAGGGTTGTTTTGAAACCACTCAATCATCTTCTTTGTCTTTTTTCCTTCAAAAATTCCATAGTATTGCTCTCTTAATCTTTTATCGTAATAAATCTCTTTTTTATTTTTTTCTAGAAAAGGAGCAATGGTTTGTTTACATCTAGTTAAATCAGAACAAAAAATAATATCAATTTCCTCTTTTTCTAACCTTAATGCTAATTTTTTGGCTTGTTCTTTCCCTAATTCGCTTAAGGCGCTGTTATTATCTCCACCACTTGCAAGTTCTTTTTTGTTAGCAGTGGTTTCTCCGTGTCTTGTAATGACGATTTTCATCTTTGTATAGTGGATTGAAGATTATTAAATGTTTATTAGGTGTTAAGTTCTGTCTATAACTTAACACAAACCATATACATTGTCTTCTATAAAGTTCTTTAAATATGATGATTTCACATAATAATTACTTAAAACGAACAATTAGCTTTAATATCAAATGTAAAACATGTTAAGTTGGAAGGTTTACTTTATATTAGAAGACAAATTAGAGAAATTTAAATAGATTAAAAATTGTATAAATAAGCAAGGAGAAAAAGAGGAAAATATGGGGAATACAAATGACATTACTCGTCAGGAAACTAAGATAAACATCAATATAGCACTCATTGGAGTTGCTACAGCATCGTTGTTTTTTATTTCTGGATTAAGGCCTGATTTAATAAAAGATAATCTGGCTTTTGTTGTGCAACTTATTGCTGCAATTCCTATTTTGTTAAGTGCTACTCTTGCTTTATCGAAATCTATAGCGGTTAAGAATTACAAACCTTTAGTTAAATATGCAGGTTATGCTTATAGTATCGGATATGCGTTTATTTTAAATGCAGTTGGAATATTAGTTGCTTCTTTAACATATGATTATATTGCATATTTGTTTTTCTTTATATGCATACTTAATCCAGTTGTCTACTCTTACTTTTTAGTAAAATATGAAAACGAACCTATAAAGAAGAGAATCAAGAGAGATGGATTGTTTATTCTAATTATTATTTTACTGGGCGTGCTTTTTGTAGTATAGAGATGATAGTTTTATAAAGTATATCTTGTAATATATAGCATGGATGTAGGGGAAAGAATTGAGGTAAGGAAGGTCTATGTCTGGAGAGCTTCGCTGTTTGGTTTAGTTTATGGTTTATTTGCTGGAATAATTATAGCGATAATTTTTGTACTTTTGCTTGTAGCTGGAATGAATCAAATCAATAAAACGATAGATTCAATTGCTTCTGCAAGCTCTTCATTTGGCGGAGAATCAGAATTTGGGCAAGCTACAACAGTGAATAGTCTGGATATGAATACTATTTTGATGTTTGCTTTAGTATTAATTATTATAAGCGCAATTGGAGGATTTCTATCTGGTTTAATTGGAGGAGCACTATTTAATTTGTTAGCTCATATGGGAATTAGAAATCATGTTGGATTAATTGAATACGCCAAAGTAAAAGAGGCACAATTTAAAAAAGAGGAAAGTAAGCCTAAATCTGCAGATGATTGGAATAATCAAAGATTAAGCGACCCAAAGAATGATATAGTTAGTGTTAAAAATAGATATCTTTAGAAAGAAAGAGTAGATTGTTTTGCTTTTTCTATAATTTGCTGAAAATCTTTATTAAATAGGGAGAGAATTTGATTTGCTATTGGGGCTATTTGTTTTTCAATGTAATGTTCATAATCTATTTTACTTCTTAACTTTTGAATTGGTTGTGGTCCATCTACTGTAATGTAATACTCAATAATGTTAGAATCAAGTTTGTCTAATTGTCTGGCTGCTTTTACATGGGGGGGAGTAGTTTTGGTGTATTCAGCAAGGTTTTTACGAATTGATTTTCTATACACGAGCTGTTTGTCTAATTTACCTTCTTTTATTTTCTTTATATATTCTTGAATGAATTTTTCTACCTTCTCATCATGGAAGAGTTTCATGAGGAGTTCTTTTTGAAATTCTTGAGCTGCCTCTACCCAATCTCCACGGATAGCTTCTAGACCTGTAATTTCTAATTCTTCTTTACCGTTCTTTTCTAAAAGACCGGCATAACGTTTTTTAGCTGCTCCTGAAGATTCTTTTGAGGGTTCTTCTGATTTTTTGATTGGAGCACGAATTTTTGGAATCATGAAGGCTAAGTATTGTTTTTGGAATTGTAATTCAAGATAAGATTCTCTATTGTAATGTTTCTTTACATAATCTTTATAGAAGTTGTTAATATGAGATTCAATTTCTTTACCTAATACATTAGCTTTATCTTTTTTCATATGTGTTTCGACAAAAACAGAATCTGTATCCATGTATATGACTTTATGACCTAACTTTTCTATTTCTTTTCCTGTAAGTTGAATTATCATTTGTCCAAAATGAGTAATTGCGTTTGCTAATTGAAGACTGAAATAACGACAGTTTGGATTGGCCAGAACGCCGAAAAATGAATTCATAATTATTTTAATTGCATAACTTGATAATTCTCTCTTTTCTTTCTTTGCTAATTCTCTTTTTTGATGAAGAACTTCAATTATTTGAGGCAAGACGCCGTGAGAATTTTTGAAATACGCTTTATTTGGAGATTCAATTGCATTCTTTTCTTTTTTATCAAGAAAAGAAGAAGGATCTATGTTAAATGTCTTAATTATTGAAGGATATAGAGATTTGAAATCGAGAATTAGAACGTTTCTATATATTCCTGGATTTGAAGAAAATACATATCCTCCTTTAATTCTTTCTTCCTTTTGGGTATATCTCGTTGTTGGGGAGACAAGCCCTCGAGAGCGTGCATTACGAATATAGAGGGAATCAAAATTAGCAATTGATGAAGTCACTCTATCTAGTGGCATACCTGTTAATTGTGATCTTTCAACAGTTAACTCTACGAGATTTGCTTTTTCGAGGATCTGATAGGCTAGTTGACAGTCTAGAAGGTTATAATCTGAAAGTTTTTGTAATTGAGTTATTGAATCTGATTTGAATAAAGATTCTATTTCTTCGTGTCTGTTTTTTCCTTTAATTAATTTTCCAGATCCAAGAATCGCTTGAGAGACATCTTCTAATGTATATGATTCAAATTCTGCATGTTTTATTGAAGGAGCTTCTTGAATAAAGGGATCTCTGACAAGGTATAAAGCATCTAAAATTTGACGTCCGGGAATATCGGCTGTTGATGATTTAAAAAAGTTAGATTCTATTCTTAATCTTGGATTTTCATCTGTTCTTCCGATATCAAAAGGGATTTTATTTTTTTTAGCTACAGACTGTAAAAAGGAGAGATCGAAATCAATTAAATTCCATCCCGTAATAATGTCTGGGTCATATTTTAATAATTCTGCTTTAAATTTTTCTAGACAATCTATTTCATCTTTGCATTTTACTGTATTTTTTAAGTCTTTAGAAGTAATCATGAAATTTTTCTTTAGATTTTCTCCATACATTCCTATACAAAACAATTTTCCTGAATGTTTGTCTGTTTCAGTATCTATTGAGAGAACTTTTAATTTGGGGTTAAAATCTGTTTTTTTAATATCCGGATTATTGTATATGCAATCTATTCTATCTGAACTTTGAGCATTACCTGAAATAGTTATTGATCCTGAGAGATCATTATCAATCGTGAATTTAAAGTGTGGTTTTATGTCTGCTTCGTAGGTGTCTATGCTTTTTTCATGAATTGCAGAAACAAGTTTATTTAATTCTGTATGTAAAGATGAAGAGATTTTAATTACGTCATCTCCTTTGAAATTCTTTAAATTTGTTTTTTCGGTTTTGAATTTAGATAAAAGAGGCTTTACCTTATTTAAGTCGGAAGACCGAATAAAGAAGTACGGATCAAAATTATGAATTGTTAAGAAAGATTGTCCATTTTCTAAGCGACCAAAGAGTCTAACTATTGTGCGATTATTTTCAACAATATAATCGGGATATACGATAAATCCTTTCATTTTGGTTAAAAGAGAAGTGGTTATATAAGTCTTATTTTTTGTTAGTCATGTCATTGATTAGTAGTAAATATGCAAAAGTTTAAATACGAAAGACTGTATAGATACATATGGGAAACTGGTATGCAGTACATTTACCAAGGGCAGAAAGATTTACGAGTGTAGAGGATGGAAGGTTACCTAGAGGTTATGAAGATATTGAAAAGATTACTATATCGCATGCGGCTAGTGAAGCGGATGCAATTGGGCAAACTTTACATAGACAGCTTCAAGCATCAGAAGCGCAGTTAGCGATGGCCCAAATTAGAGATAAATTAGGAGGTTATAAAAAATATTCTACATTCATAGATGATGTATGGATTAAGAAGTCAGATAAAATGAATTCTATTGGACCAATTGCAAAATCAGAAGCAAGAGCAGACTTTTTGGCTTATGAAATAGCTAGAAAAGATGGTTGGGAATTGCCATTGCAAGAACATTCTAATATGGCTTATAAAATAATGCAACAACATCCTGAAACTAGAGTTTGGTTAATGCCTGTGCCAAAAAGACCTACAAATAATTAAGTTTATTATGTCTAAATGTTATTGGTCTTTATGGGATTACAGATAGGAGATATCGTACCGAGAAAAGAGGTAAAGTTTGAAGATTTGAAGGGAAAAGTTATTGCAGTTGATGCGTTTAATGCAATTTATCAGTTTTTGAGTTCTATAAGACAACCGGATGGTACACCCTTGATGGATTCTAAGAAAAGAGTAACTTCTCATTTAAGTGGATTGTTTTACAGAAATATGGCTTTACTTTCTGAGGGAATAAAATTAATTTATGTTTTTGATGGGGAATATCATGTTTTGAAAGAAAAGACTCATGAAATTAGGAATAATGCTAAAGAACTTGCAAAAGAGAAATTTAGAACTGCGCTTGAGGAAGAAGATATAGAACAAATGGGTAAATATGCTAGGGGGTTTGCAAAACTTGATTCGGAGATGATTGCGGAAAGTAAGGAATTGCTTATCGCAATGGGAATTCCAATTGTACAAGCTCCAGGGGAAGGGGAGATGCAGGCGGCACAATTAGTAAAAGATGGACAAGCTTATGCAGTCGGTTCACAGGATTACGACGCACTTGCTGTAGGCGCAAAGAGATTAATTCAGAATTTAACTCTTGCTAGGAAAAGAAAGACAGTTAGTGGATTTGTATATATCTCTCCTGAAGTAATAGAATATGAGAAAATTCTTAATACATTGGAAGTTGATGGGGATCAACTTATTTGTTTGGCCATTTTAGTTGGTACAGATTTCAATCCGGGAGGAGTTAAAGGTATTGGACCGAAAAAAGCGTTAGCTCTTGTAAAGGAAAAGAAATATCCTGTTGAGATATTCAAAGCACTCGAGGGGAGAGTTGATTTTGATTGGAAGATTGTGTTTGAAATATTTAAGAAGCCTAATGTTAGTAGAGAAAAGGTAGTTTTTCCAAAACTTAATGAAGATAAGATAAAGGAAATACTTGTTAATAGACATGAGTTTTCTCTTGAAAGAGTGGAAAAGCAGTTTGAGAAAATGAGAGAATTAAAGAAAGAAGACGCGCAAAAGAGGCTGTTTTAATGAAAAAAATAGTTAAGCCTTCAATACATCACATATTTGATCGTACAGTAGATATTATGGCAAGACAGTTTTCTATTCCTCGAGGAAGATTTCCTAAATTAGTAATAAATAAAGGTAAGGGGGCCAGGTATGAGATAAAATCAAATAAAGTTTATTACGGTGCGAGTAACGGTGATGCCGAAACTGCTATTTTACTTGGGGAAGAAGTTGCACATTTTGTAAGAGCACATAAAAGAGGCATTAGTGGAAAGGAATTCGAAGAAGGAAGTGAACACGCTGATGAATTTTTAGGATTTTTAGGAAGTAGGATTGTATATCATGATTTAAGTTATAAAGAAAGAAAGTTTTTGTTTCCTCTAGGTGAACCTTCAATTGATAAAGTTTTTCCCAAAGGCAGGGGACCTTATTTGAAATATTTTGAAGGTTGGGGAAAAACTTTGTCTCCCTTTAATAAAGCATATCTTGAATCTCAACGAAGAAGAGATAGGGCAACAATGCATAAAATTGAAGAAGTTGTAAAAAATCTTGGCATTCCTAAAATGGCCGAAGTAAGAAATAATTTTCTGACTCATTATAGACCATATTACTATGCTTCACAAGTTGATCTTGATAGAATAGGCGATTATTCGCAGCTCTTTTCATTACCTGAAAGAGAAATTAGACATAGATTTTTTAGAGCTGATCCTAAGTATAGAGTGAAAGGCACAATTGAAAGAAAATTGGAAAAAGCAGTAGACACTATGTTACTTGTTCTTTTGCCTGTATTTATTCTGTTCTTAGTTGGAAATATTCATTATAACTCAAATGTAACTGCAAGCGTTGCAGGAGACTTTTTACTTGGTAATTTGCTCGGAGTAATCGTGTTTGTTTTGATAATTGCTTTTGTATACTTTAAGGTTAGAAAGATTAGGGATTAATTACTATTTTAACAAGAGAAAGTAAAAGAGTTTAAACTCTTCTGTAACCGATAATCCTATTATCTTGATAAATGGGAACTTCTGAAGCTTGTTTGCCTCCCTTAAGACCTTTTTTACCAAAAGACATCATTAATCCAATTAGTAGGATAACAACACCCGCAATCATAAGATAATTGTTGCTGAAAGAAGCAGGAAGTGTGACGTTTACTGTTTTTTGAACTGTTTCGAATGACAAAAGGACACCTATTGCTCCGATTATTGTAAGTATGTATCCTATTGATTTACTCATTTTCCCTCTTTGTTAATGTTTCTTTTGAGGGAATTTTGTATTTAAATGTTTCTGGATCTTTAGATTTATGACTTAATTGGAGTTATAAGGATTTTTATAGTTTGTATCTCTTTTTGTTTAATGAAGTATTATAGCAAGAAGAAAGAGCTTTTAATTGAAAATAAAACACTTAATTACTTAGACAAATTTACCTTAAGCTTTCTAGAAATAATTAAGAAATATACTTCATACGTTATTGTTTCAGGCTATGTATCAATATTACTTGGTAGAAGTAGAGGTTCAGAAGATGTAGATTTATTGATACCTGATATGTCCCTTGATAATTTTAAAATTATTTTTAAAGATCTTGAAAAAGAAAATTTTGAGTGTATAAATACTTCAAATGTAACGGAAGCATATGAGATTTGGCATGATCACGCCATTAAGTTCTGTGAAAAAGGAAAGGTAATACCACATATGGAGTTTAAAATAATAAGTAATAACTTGCAGAAATATGCTTTGGATAATAAAGTTTCGGTCAAATTAAATGAAAAGGTAGATTTTTTTATTTCTCCTTTGGAATTACAGATAGCATTTAAGTTGTCATTAATGCCCGATTCTGATTTTGGTGAAATTAGTTCTGATAAAGATTTCGAAGACGCAAAACATATTTATGAATATTTTAAAGATGATCTAGATATGGAAAGATTATTATATTTCGTAAACTTATTGAAAGTGAGAAATAAATTTGATTTATTAATAAAATGAGTGAAAATATTAAAGTCGATTTTAGTGTACTGAGGAGCGATAAGAAAAAGAATTTTGAAGGTAGAATTTGGTCCATAAAACATTGGGTAAAAAAAATGAAGGAAGTTCAAGATATCGAGTGGAGCAAAGGTCAAGCAGATTTTATTAATGCTCAGTTCGAAATGTCTGAGAGATTCTATAGGGAATTTGGAAAGACACTAGAAGGAAAAAACGCAATAAAGAGAATTATTGATATGAAGAAAGAGACGAAATAGAGATAGTTATTTAAGCTTAATTTTGCTTTTTTCTATATGGCAAATTACGATATACTTGGAAACATTGTTGTTGTGAAATTTAAAAGAGGGGAAAAGGAAGCGAGTAAAAAGAAATTTGGAATTGATTTCTTGAAAAAACATCAGAATGTCACAACAGTATTGGAGAAAACTGATAAGTTTTCTGGAAGATTGAGGACATTAAAAACGAAACATGTTGCTGGTGAAAAAACGAAGGAAGTTAGATTTAAAGAAAATAACTGTATTTTTAGATTCAACGTGGATAGTTCTTATTTTTCTCCTAGATTAGCAGCAGAGAGGAAAGAAATCGCTGATATGGTGAAAAAGAATGAAGAGGTTTTAGTTTTGTTTGGAGGGGTTGCTCCGTTTGCTATTGTGATTGCAAAAAATTCTAAAGCAAAAAGAATTGTAAGTGTTGAATTGGGAAAAGAAGCAAGTAAATATGCTGCGGAGAATGTAAAGATAAACAAAGTTGGTGAAAAAGTTGATGTTTTACAGGGGGATGTAAGAAGAGTGCTACCTAAAATGAGAGAAAAATTTGATAGAATTGTAATGGCTAGACCTAATTTAAAAGATTCTTTTCTTGATGTTACTTTCCCTAGAATTAAAAAAGGAATTATCCATTATTACGGCTTTTATGAAGAAGATAAGGTTAACGAAGTGAAAGAATTAGTTGAAAAAGAAGCAAAGAAGGCAAAAAGAAAGATAAAAATATTAAAAATAAAGAAAGCTGGGGATATTGGAGTAAGAAAGTATAGATATAGAGTAGATATTAAGGTTTTAAATTAAATGAAAGAGGCAAAATTAAGTTGAAATGATAAAAGAAATAATTATAGTTTTAGTAGTCATACTTTATTGGGCATTTGTTTATTATCCATATCATAAAAGAGATTATACTCCTATATCTATAATAGTTGGAGGAGGGATACTTGTTTTTGTAGGAATTTATGGATTTGTTTCTGGAATTGTTTCGATTTATAATATTCTTTCTATTGCAATTACTTTGTTAGTTCTTATGGGGATTTCATTTATTTTACTTTTAATAGCCATAAGAAAGCACGGTCTGAAAACAGATATAGATATAACTTTAACTTGGATAAAGCGTAAACTCGGTAAATCCTGGGTAAATGTGGCGTTGATTATTGCTTATCCCTCATTGTTTTTTGTAATTGCTGGAACTTATGTTTTGTTAGGAAAGGAATATTATGTTCTTTGGATAATGATTTTTGCGGCCTATATTATTAGCAATGTTAAATTGTTTGTACGATATATACTAAATTAAAATTTAATTTTTAAACAAGTTTGTTAAATAGAAATAATTAAAAACCTCTTTTCGATGAGTTAGTATGGATTTAGCAAAACCCATTACTCGATTTACAGAAGAAGAAAGAAGACTAGCTCTTTGTATTGATGGTGCGACTAATGAGCGATTTGGTAGGTTAGTTAATGATGGAAATTTGATGCATTCCAATTTGGAAAATGCTCGCGCAAATGAATTGGAAGGATTGCCTGTATATGGAACATATTTGGCAGCTTTGGGAGAGCAACATTTTGTTAACTTTTTAAGAAAGCACTGCGAAATTGCTTATCACTTTTCTCATCTTAATTTTACTTTCACGAGACCAGTTTTTACAGAAGAGACTTTTCTTTATCGTTCTGTTAAGATTCGAAGGGTAAAAAATGATTGTTTAACATTAGGATCGAGAATTGCAAAAGAAACAAAAGATGGAATTGACGAAGTGGCTGTTTTAGGTGCTAAAATAGGAAAGGGGGAACGCCCTGCTTTTAAAACTCCAGAAAGAACGAGGGTTTTTGATTCTCATACGACCATAGATGAAAAAACAAGAAAAGCTTTTTATTCCTTATTAAGAGTTAATGATGAATTTCGAGTTCCTTATTTATTAGTTGCTGCAACAGTTCCTGCTACATTGTTAAATTTAGCTGAGAGTGTAGGCAATAGAAAAGAAGGTATTGCTGCTTGCTTCGAGGTTACTACTTTCGACGAACCACTCATTGGAAATTATCAAACTGATATTTATTTAGGAGAAGAATTAAATAAAATTAATGCTAGCGATGGGTTCTTTTCTCAATTTACAGGAGTTATTTATCGAGAAGACAGAACTAAACCAACTATGTCTGTTTATGCAAGAGTTTCAACACGAGAGAGATTAAATCTTTAATTCTATCTTTACAGATGTTGGGGCTTCTCCACCATGCCAGGTGAATTTTGGCCGAACACGAATAGGATAAATTCTTTCTGAATTATCATCAAGAAGAATGGCGGACCCTTTTAAAGCCGGGAGGTCATCTATTTGTTTACGAATGTTTTCTAAGAGATATGTCTGCATTACTTCGTTGAGAGCTTCTATATCTGGTTTTGCTGTAACTCTGTGAGATAAAACAATATCTGCTTGCGTGAGTGCATCGGAATGGAGTTTTCCGGGCTGTTGTGTTGCCATAACTAAAGAAATACCTGGTTGACGACCTTCACGAAGAAGTTGAATTAAAGCATCTGTTGCCGGAGTTTTTTCATCTTTGCCAAGAAATTCATGAACTTCATCTATGAAAACCCAAACAAGAGGTTCTTTTCTTGTTGATTTATATGCTAGATAGTCTTGACCATGTTGAATTGCTTCTAATTCTTCTTTTTTTCGTGCATCAAGACGAGACTTGTATATTTTTCTGCATACAAGTGAGATAACAAGTGCACGAATGTTGAAAGCACCGATTGAACTGTAAACACTTGTGTCAAGAATTGTTGTGGTAGCAGGAGTTAAGAGATCTGAGACTTCAGTTCCTTCTGTTGAGAGAGCGAAAATTCCCCAGGATAAGGCGGCTTTGAATAAAGCCGCTACAATATCTTTTGTGTCTCTATTAGCATGATGGTCTTTTTCTATTTGATGTTGAATGTCTTCTATTGTGAATTCATTTGATTTTAGTTTTAGTTCGGTAATAACATTTTCTATTAAAACTGCGGGGAGAGTTGTAAATTCCAAATTAAAAACAGTAAGCCAATCTTCTGCTTCTAATTCTGACGCTTTCAGGGCGAAAGTTTCATCGAAAGGAATTGATTTTGCTTTGTAATCTTGTACTTTTCCAAAGGGGACAAAGACCTTTACTGGAAGATTTTTTGCTTTAAGGTCCCATTCATCTAAAAGAAGAGAATCTTTTTCGTTTTTGTACTTCATTGTCCAGAATATTCCCATTGTATCAAAGATTAATGAGGCAATATTTTTTCCACTTTCTGATGGGAGATTAGATAGTTCTTCTGCGATAACACCCAAACTATAGGATTTTCCTTGACCTCTTTTTCCAGCTATAAGAACTACGTGACTTCTTGCTATATCCATCCATATTTTATTGCTTAAAGAAGTATATTGACCCATTTTAACATAACCTTTACCAATATAGATTAGCCCCTTATCACCGAATTTTTCTTTATCTGCTGTATCTCTGCCAATTATTATATCGTATGCCATCTTTTTCTGTATTTTAACGAAGACGAGGTTTATTAATATTTGTTTATAAAGAAGTGAATAATCTTTCCAAAGATTTTTAAAGGGGAGATTGTAGGAAAGAGAGATGGTTGAAAAAAGGACGAATAAAAGCACCGATAAGATTAAAAGCGAAGAAAAGAAAGTCGAGGAAAAAGTAGATGTAACACATTCTACACCTCTGGAAAGCTCGAGTGATACAATAGAAATTCCTGTCGGTAAAATGTTAAATTCTGTTAGAACAAATCCTTGGCTTATTACAAGCGCGGTTTTAGGTTTGGCGGTAATTGCTTTGATAATTATTTTAGCAGTTGGCGGTAATGGAATAAGTGGGAATGCTGTTGCAGGAACAGTGAGCGAAAAGGTTGCTGGAGATAATTTAGTTTCGTTTATTAATGCTCAAGGAAGCGGATCTGCAACGCTTGTGAGTACAGTTAAAGAAGGCTCTTTGTACAAAATCATTGTTAATTATCAAGGAGAAGACATTCCGGTTTACGTAACATTAGATGGAGATTATTTAGTGAGTGATAGGATCCCTTTGTCGGCGCAACCTGGCCAGAACGGGACATCTCCACCACCAAGTAATGAAAGAGTAGAAGTTACTGTTGGAAACAGTCCTACGTTAGGAAATAAAACTGCATCTGTGACCCTTGTTGAATTTTCAGATTATCAATGTCCGTTCTGTAGAAAATTCTGGCAAGACACTTATTCTCAATTGAAGAAAGATTATATTGATACAGGAAAAGTAAAGATTGTTTTCAAAGATTTTCCACTTGATTTCCATCCAGGGGCAATTCCGTATGCTGAAGCGGCAAGATGCGCAAGAGAGGTCGGCGGCGATGCGGCTTACTGGAAGATGCACGATAAATTATTTGAAGAGCAAAATAAACTTGATGGGGGAAGTGTACAATCTACAGTGACTTATGTTGGAGATGAAACATTGAAAAAATGGGCTAAAGATTTAGGTTATACTATTGATAGCTGTTTAAGCTCTGGAAAATATAAAAATGATATTCAGGTAGATCTGGCTTATGGACAAAGTGTTGGAGTTTCAGGAACACCAGGATTCTTTATAAATGGACAAATTATTGAAGGTGCTCAACCTTACTCTGTATTCAAACAAATGATTGATGCTGAATTAGCCGCAAGCGCTTAATAATTAATTATATCTTTCCAAAATAATAATGCTTATAAGCTTCTTTTTTTTAATGACAATATGAGACAAAGAATGTTTAACGTTGAGCCTAGAGAGTTTATTGATAAAGTTTATAGATTTACTCAAAGCACACCTGTAAAAAAGGAAGGATTACCTCAAAATATTCATGCAGCTGTTGAAGAGTTAATGAACCATGTTAACTACGGCGGGTGTTCTCGCCCCGATATAATTGTTCCTCCGAGAATAACAACTCGAAGTTATGAATCCTCTTATTTATCTGCGGCAGGACCAGTATGTTTTGTCTTTAGTTATGATCCCTCGACTGCACAAATGATGGCAATTGATGCAATAGCTAATGATCCGGTAGAGATAACTGATACAATAGAAGAAATGAAAAGAGATTTAGGTTTGAGATGATTTATAGTTAATTTTATTTTAATTTTTAATATTTTCTTGTTGTGATTTTTATTGTTTCTCGACGGTGATAATTTTTTGAGAGAAATATTTAAATAGTTGTGATATTTAGAGGAATGATGATAGTAGCTGTTGATACACTCGCTGAGGTTGTTTCTACGAAAACGCCTTCTAAATCTGATTTGGGTTTGGTAGTTAAAGATAGGGATGTTTTTACTGCACATCGTTTTATAATGGACGGGGATATGGATCTTTCGGTTGAAGGATTTCCATTATATCCTGGAGTTACAAGAGTAGAATTCTCCTACAAGGTTCCTATGACCGTCGATGTAACAGGAAAGGTTAGGGTGCTTCCAGATACGAATGGAATTGTTGATTTAAGGGGTGGAAAGGTTACAGTTACTGCGCATAGAATGGATGTTGCAGAGAGTGCACTTTATGATCGTGCAGGGGCTTTGTTAGATCCTAATATCACTGTTTACCAAAGCGATAAAGTAACAAGAATTCCTCAAGCACAAGGGGCCCCATCTCTTGAAGTTAGAAAAGCATCCATTGAATATGATTTGCATGATTAATTTCTGTTTATAATGCGATTGAATGATATAGTCACTGTTTATGAAAATCCAGATATTCTTTTAGAGGCATCTCGTATTGCTGGGGATAATGCGGGAAGGAATATTGCTGTTGGAAAATCTGTCGAAGCAAAAGTTTTAACATTTGATGATTTAGAATTGCGTTTCGGAGAAAAAACTAAATTTGTATCGGGTAGATCATATGCACTATCTTTTAGAGAATTTTCAAAAATAATATTTTATTATCGAAGTGTAGTGGGCGGTGGAAGAGGGATGGGGGATCTTACACCTGGCATTATTTCAGCTCTTGTAAGAGGAAAAGATGTAAAGCGTGTTCTAGAAAAGAAGGGACTTGGATCATATTTTTGTGATCTATTAAATAGAAGGAACGGTTGGCTTATGAAGGAATTAGAAACATATGCAAAAGTTTGTCGGATGAGATTAGACGAAAAAGACAATATAGACAGCAACGGATTAGTTTTGTTGAGAAGTGTGGCCCCTATTACGGTAGTTGATGATCCAAATATGTGGAATTTACAAACACCTTTTGATTTATCTGCTAGGAAAGCGGAGTTTAGGTTTAGTAGTTCTGAAGGTGTTAAAATCGCTGACGGAAGTACAAAAGTAGGAACATATGAGAAAGCTTTATTGACTTTTGATGATTTAAGAATGCACTTGTATGATGAGAAAATTGGTGATGGAGACTTTCGTTCTTATGACTCCGGAGAAATATGGCCTAATATAGTGCGTTATGCAAGCGGAGGGGTTATTGGCGGTCTTCTTGCTAAACATGTTATCTTAGCTGCTAACGGTTATTCGTCTATCGATATTACATTATTATCTAGAATTTTAACTTCTTTTACGATTGTAGCATCTGGATTTGGATATATGTATTTGGGAAGTAAGTTTGAAAGAAAAAAGTTAAAGTTTGATGCAAGAGGGAGCAGCTTTAATTTTGCTTTTTATGGTCTTATTGAAGATGAAGAGAGAGTTAGAACAGAAACTTATAAATAATCTGTTTACTTTTATTCAAAATGAAACACACACTTCCTCCTTTACCTTATACATATGATGCGCTTGAGCCTTTTATAGATGCGAGAACAATGGAAATACACCATATGAAACATCATCAGACATATGTCGATAAGTTAAATGCGGCATTGGCGAAACATACTAAGATACAAGATGAAAGCGTTGAAGAATTGTTAGCCAATAATTTAAAAAAAGTTCCTGCAGATATAAAGAAAGAGGTACAAAATCATGGAGGGGGGCACGCAAATCATTCTTTTTTCTGGAAAATAATGACAGATAAAGCGGAAGAGAAAGAATTTAAAGGAAAAATTGTAGATGCGATTGAAAAAGAATATGGAAGTTTTGATAAATTTAAAGAGCAATTTGTAGATGCTGCTGTTAAAAGATTTGGATCTGGATGGTGTTGGCTTGTTGTTAATCAAGGTAAGCTAGAAATATGTAGTACGGCAAATCAAGATTCTCCCTTGATGGAAGGAAAAATTCCCGTGTTGGGATTGGATGTTTGGGAACATGCTTACTATTTGAAGTGGCAGTCTAATAGAAAAGGATATGCTGATAATTGGTGGAATGCAGTGAATTGGAAGGCCGTTAACGAAAATTATGAGAATGCTGTAAACAAATGAACTTTAATCATCTTGACAGAAGTATAGAATTATATGTATATGGGGCAGCAGTTGTAATCGCTATTGTTTAAAGTAAATAAGTAATTTTTACTACTTTTTTAGATAATTTTTTTGAAAAATGTTTAAGAAGTGCAAAAAAGAGATTTTTTTATGGCAGAAGCAAAAGAAAACATTTCTTTATTAGACCCTGTACTTCTTTATGGGGTTTATTTAGGAAGATTAGTTAGGATAAATAATTTAACTTTGCCTGATAAACTACTAAAAGGAAAAAAAGTTCGAGTTGAAGAACTTGATATGCGGGCTGCAGATAAAGGTCTTGATGTTGTTCTGGTTCATCCTACGAGAACCACAACGATTATACCAAAATCTGTTTTAATAAATCATCCTCAAATTGGCGTGCCTTTGATATATGTTGGTGAAATTGTTCCAAGCGAATGTTCGGGAGTTTTTAGAGAAAGCTACAAATTAGATGGAGACTATATTAGAAAATTGGTTTCGAGAAAAAAATCCATAGGCGGAAAATTAAATGCAATTGGGTTGTATACTCCGATTGAAGATATTTCTCTTTACTTATTTTTTAGGACAAAAACTTTAGGATAGAATAAGTTTTTAAGTAATAAAACGATATAAGATCATGAACAAAAGGGGACTTTCTGATGTAATCACAACCGTGCTAATTATATTACTTGTTTTGGCTGCAGTTATTATTATTTGGGTTTTTGTTGCACCTGCACTAAGAGATGCGGGATCACAAGTTGATTCTGGAACACTAACATCTAATTTTGAAATAAGAAAAGATAGCGTTATATTGGAAGAAAGTGATGCAAAGAAAGAAATTAATTTAACTATAAAAAGAAATACTGGGGAAGGAAATGTTGTCGCGCTTGTGGTGATTTTGGAAGATGTGAATAAGGATCAAAAACCTTACCGATTTAATTTTACTGATTTTAATGAATTGGAAACAAGGAAAGTTGGCATTGATTTTTCTGGAAGTGGTTTAGGTTCTTTAGCAAAAGTTCATGTTGTTCCAATTATAGAAAATGAGGGGAAGGAATTAACTGGACCTGTAAAAGATACTTATAGAATAAGAGGAAGTGAAGATGGAGATACTGGAGACGAGGGTTCTACAGAATGTATCTCTGATTGTTCGATTGTTGGAACAAGTTGTGTCGGGAACGCAGTACAAACTTGTGCTAATGTCAATGGATGCTTAAAAATAACAAGCACTGTTTCTTGTGGGGGTGAGATATGTCAAAGCGGGATCTGTGTACCGGATGTGCCTGTATGCAATTACGTGTTAAATCCTTCTGCTAGATCTCTATCTATGAATGGAGGTTCAGAAAAGTTTGATGTAAATGTTTCCGATGTTAGATGTACTTGGACTGCTACGAGTAATGCTGAGTGGATAACAATTACTTCTGGAGCAAGTGGAACTGGGAATGGCACAATTTCATATACTGGCGCAGCTAATTTAGGAATTGATAGAATAGGAACAATTACAGTTAATGGGCAAACTCATACTATAAGCCAATCCGGAGAGTACAGCATCTCTCTCACAGGAGGGACAGAATTAACTTTGCCAGGAAATGGATATGCCTATGTTACTAGACAAAGTGGTGGGGCAAGAATGACAACAATTGATTTAGCGACACGACAAATTGTTAATGATATTTCAATTGGGGGATCTGCGAATAAGATTGTTTCTAGTAATACTCACCTATATACGACAAATGGAACAAGTCTAAATATATACAGCATAGCAAATCCAGCAGCACCATTTTTAGTTTCTTCTCTGTCTTTATCTTATTTACAAGATGATGTGATTTTGATTGGGAATTATGTTTTTGTTGAATGGAAAAATGGAGCACCGTTTGGTGCTTATACAATTGATGTGAGTAATCCGGGTTCGCCTTTACATACAGGTACAACACAGTGGGCCGATAATAACGCTCCCCAGTCTATGACCGTTCGCGCAGATGGTCAGAGAGTGTATCTAGCATCCGGAGGGTTTAGTGGAACTGGAGCGATTTCTGTAATAAGGGACAATAACGGAGATTACGGTCAAAGAGATCCAGGAGGTATTTCTGGAGGGGTAGCCTTGCTTGCAACGTCTCAAAACATGCTATACACTAGTCAATATTCTCCAGGCGATACACGAATAAGAATATATAACATTGCGGGCTCTCCTCAGTGGCTTGGGGAGGTTGCGTCTCTTCCAGGTAGAACACATGGCTATTCTGACATTTCTCTATCTGGAAATTTCTTATATACAATTGGAAGACATGATCCTGGTTTTATACTTGATAAGTTTGATGTGAATAATCCATCGGCACCAGTATTTGTATCTGGGCGTGCACCATTTGGAGCGAATCCTCATGGAGTTGTTGCGGCTTCCGACGGGGTTTATTTAGTAACGGATACAACCTTTGAGAAAAGAAGCTTGTAACTATTTTTTAAGAAAATCAATTTCTTCTTCTGAAAGTTTTAATTGAGTTTGAACGAGCGGATTTTTTAATACTGGTTTGAGAAGGGAAAAATCTCTCATTATTCTTTTTGTCGAACAATGCACAAATTTTGCATATTTCTTTGCTATTGTTTTCTTTTGTACTGTTTTTTGATTGTGAAGCCATATTTTGAGAATTCTTTTTGGGCGATCATATTTTGTAAACCCTTCGGAAGGAGCAAGTTTCGCAAATGAAACACCAGCACTTTGAAATATGTTTTGATATATTAGAAATCTCCAGGATTGATTAAGATATATTCTTCCTCTGAATACATCAGCATTGCTTAAAGCAAGGTACGCTTTGATTAGGGCTTCATTTTTATATTCCTTTGGAATATTTTCTTCAAGCCAGAGAAGAATTTCATCTAAAGATAAGGAAGAGGAATCAAATAAATCAAGAAACGCTTCTCTTTCTTTGAAAATTCTTTTTAAGATATTGAAAATATTTTCCTCTACATCTCTTTTTTCTTTTGAATCTATAAATATGTTTTCTCCAATTGAATAAGCTTGTAGGTCATTTAATGCCGCTCTGACGTCACCACGAGATTTTATTGCAATTTGTTTTAGAAATAAAATATCATTTTTTATGCTTTCTTTTTCAGATATTCTTGAAAGAATTCCGACAATTGTTCCTATATCGAGAGGTTTCATTTCGACAAGTTTTGATTTTGCTCTCACAGGGGACAATTTTGTTTGCCAAACGTCGTTACAGGTCATGATAATAGGGAAGGCAGATGCAGAAATTGTTCTTAACAGTTCTGGAATCCCTCCGATGTCTGTACCTGTTACTCCATCAACTTCGTCCATAAGGAGAATTTTACCTTTTTTGAACAAGGAGCGTTGTTGTGCTGCAGGTTTAAGAGTCTCTTCTAGTTTTGCTCTGTTTCTTAAATCAGAAGAGTTTAATTCTAAAATGTCTAAGTCTAATTCTTTTGCTGCTGTTAAAACAATTGAGGTTTTTCCCGTTCCGGCCGGACCATATAAAATAAGTGATTTCTTTTTAGGGAATTCTTTTAAAAAGTTTATCACTTCAGTTACAGCTTGAGATTGTCCAATAATCTCTTCAAATCTTTTCGGGCGATATTTTTCTGTGAAACTTAGTGGCATTTTTCCTCTTTGTTTATAGATTATGTGCTTTTTCCTTGGCCTGCTAAAACAAATGAGGCCAAAAGAGCTTGAAGTTGAACAAATTCATCACTTCCTTCAATCATTCTGAATTCGGCTTCTCCTGTTTTTTCTGTTAACTTTACTTTTATTTCTGGCTCTATTTGCAAACTCCATACTTCTTTTTGAATGGCTTTTATAATATCTGTACCTGAAATAGAATCTTTGAGCATAACATCTAAAAGTTTATCACGAGCATTGACGAAATCCCCAGATAATGCATAATCAAGAACAACGCGTATTTCTTTTGGACGTGATGCGGATGCAATCATATTTATCATTTCCGAGGTTATGTCTGAAGATATTGAGGCGGTTGCTTGAAGTAAATTTATTGCTCTTCTACAATCACCTTCGCTTGCTTCATATAGAGTTTCGACAGCCTCATCGGAAATCTTTAGTTTTTCGATCTCACATATTCTTTTTATTACATTTGAGATATCTTTCTTTTCGAGAAGTTTAAAACGAAAAACAACACAACGAGATTGAATTGGGTCTATAATACGCGATGAATAGTTACAAGACATTATGAATCGACAGGTGTTTGTGTAATTCTCCATTGTTCTTCTTAATGCTTGTTGAGCCTCTTTTGTTAAAGCGTCTGCTTCATCAAGAAAAATTACTTTGAATGGAATATTATCTAACGCCTTTGTTCGAGCAAAGTCTTTTACTTTTTGTCTTACAACTTCGATTCCTCTTTCATCACTGGCATTTAATTCTAGATAGTTTTCTCTCCACGCACTTCCAAATAGTTCTTTTACAATTATTAAAGCCATTGTTGATTTACCAGTACCTGCCGGACCGGCAAGCATTAAATGCGGAATATTCATAGCTTGCACTAAAGAACGAACACGCTTGAGAATTTCTTGTTGTCCCACCACTTCTTCAAATTTAGATGGACGATATTTCTCAGTCCAAATGTCTGTCTGAGCCATACATGCTCTTTATCTTGTGTTCTTATAAAGATTGTTATAGTTTAGTGTATTTATTCATGAGGATTCACTACTTTTTAAGATAAAAAATAAGAAGAGAGGTTTTTATATTAAAATTAATTCTGATTTGAATGAGTCAACAGAGTGTTTTACAACCAACATTGCCGCTTTTGTTAGCTTTATGCATTACCGATTCGACTTTTGATGAGGCATTGAGATCGCAAGATGAAGTTGTAGAGATAGCGGAAAGAGTCAAAGAAGAGTTTCCGAAGGTGAGGATAATCGGAGAATGGAGGTCCGATTATGTTCATAATTTAAGAGCGGAACAGGTAAGAAGGTTTAGGGAGCATAGCAATCTAGAGCTTATGTTCACTCCTCGTTCTACCTTTGAAGCGTCTGCCCGATGGAGGGAAAATAAGCATCTCGGATTTCAAGGTACGATGGCAAAAAAACTTCAATTGTATAAGATTGCAATTGAATGTGGATTTCAATGGTTTGATATAGAATTATCTACAGTGTACTACACGTTTAGTTTGTTCGGAAATCAAAGATGGAAAAGCGAACTAAAAGAGAATTTGAGTGTACTTCTAAATGACTATCAAGGGAAAGCTAGACAAATTATTTCTTATCATGACTTTCTTTCTACACCGAAGTTGGATAAAATTCGATCAAAGTTTATGCAAGAAATAGATGCAGGTATATTACCAACAGGGAAGGTAGCATGTATGGCAAACAAAGACGAAGATGTTGCAAGTCTTATGTATCAGGTTCTTGATGCACATATAAGGAAGTTAAAAATTATCGGAATTCCTATGGGGGAAGTAGGAAAAGTTGGGAGAGTTTTATCTTTAATGTACGGGTCAGAATTAGGATATGCTGCTAGAAAGTCTCAAAGTGCGCCTGGCCAAATTTATGTTTGGAAGATGATTCCAATGATTGAAAAAGCTTATGAGATATTTGAGAAAAGAGGTTGGAAAGATGACAGGCATCTTCTTGCAACTGAAGGGGCGAAATTTGTCTCTGAAATGAGAGATAAAATCGTAAAACCTTTTGAAAACTAAAAATTAAAATAATTAAACAGATCTTTGTCTATGCAACTTTCTCCTACGCTTTTCTTTCTTTATTCTTTTACGTTGCCATTTCCAGCGCATTTGTCTTTTTTTCTTCCACCTTCGTGATGATCTTTTCATGGAAAGATGAGAGAAATTTGGTTTATAAAACTTACTAAGATTTTTAAACAATTTACTTTAGCATATTATATGACATTTGAGATTATTGCTAAAGATGGGAAAACAAAAGCGCGTGTTGGGATTTTAAAAACAAAATCTGGAGAGGCCGAGACGCCATTCTTTATGCCTGTTGCAACACGAGGAAGTGTGAAATGTGTAAGCATGGCAGAT
>CAZQLX010000002.1:34745-45824 GCA_964594495.1 Candidatus Woesearchaeota archaeon
GAAATGGGCGCTCAGGCATTTATCTGTAATGCCTTAATTTTATCTTTAAAACCTGGGAGAGAAATAATTGAAAAGATGGGAGGGATAGGGAAATTTGTTAATTATTCTGGAAAAGTATTTACGGATTCGGGAGGGTTTCAAATGTATTCTAAAAAAATATATTTAGGAAGCAGTGAAGATGGAGTTTATTTTAAAAATCATTTTAACGGAGATAAGGTTTTCATGACTCCTGAGAATAATATGAAGTTGCAGATTGCTTTAGGGAGCGATGTTGCTATGTGCCTTGATACTATGCCTTTGCTTGAACATTCGAGATTTGAAATAGAGGAAGTAGTAAGAAAAACAACAAAATGGGCAGAGATATGTAAAAAGACACATGACAAATTGCAGAAAAACATTCCTGTTGAGAAAAGACAATTGTTGTTTGGAATATCTCAGGGAGGCATTTATGCAGATTTAAGGAGAAAATCTATTAAGGAATTGAAAGAACTGAATTTTGACGGATATTCTATTGGTGGTCTCGGTTTAGGAGAGACAATGAAAGAGCAACATGAAATGATAGATATTGTGAAAAGTGTAATTGGAGAAGAAAAACCGGTTTATCTTATGGGTGTGGGGAATCCGGTTGAGATTATTGAAGGAATCGGAAAAGGAGTGGATATTTTTGATTCTAGATTTCCAACACGAAATGCGAGAAATGGGACAATGTTTACTTCTAAAGGAAGACTGAGGTTAAGGAATTCAAAAATGAAAGAAGATAAAAGGCCACTAGATGAAGAATGTGAATGTTTTGTATGCAAGAAATACAGCAGGTCTTACATACGCCATCTTTTAATGTTAAAAGAAAGTAATGGATTTCGTCTTGCAAGTTATCATAATATTTATTTTATTACGAATTTGATAAAGAAAGTAAGAGAAGCAATAAAAGAAGGGAAGTTTGATGAGTTTCTGAACGAGTTTAGGAAAAACTATCAAGAGAAACCTTAGGGTTTCTTTTTTTAAGTAATGAATCTATTTCCTTATTTTCTGAACGAGTTAAAGGTTTAGGTTCTAAATGTGTAATTTTTACTTCTGCTGTTCTTCCTTTCTTCAGCACTTGAAATTTGAACTCATATGAGTATGGGTTAGACCATTGAGGAGTTGGAAATTTTTTTGATGGAATTCTTGCATTATAAACTCCACCATTATTATCAAATAAAGTACAATGGGCAATATATTTTGCTTTTTTACCTTCAATACTTTGTATGAATCCTGTATATTCCGCAAGAATTTTGCCGCGCGTTAAATCATATGTCATTTTAACTTGATAAATTAAGAATATTTAAAGATTTGGTAGCCTTTAGGAAGAGCGTTAATTTATAAGGTGGTTTTTACTTCTTTTAATATGAGTTATTGGCCAGTTGTTAAGAAAGTTGTACGGGATGCAGACATTGTCCTTTTTATCTTAGATGCAAGAATGCCTGAAATTTCAATGAATGAAGAATTACAGACTATGATAGAGAAATACGGAAAAGATTTATTATATGTTTTTAATAAAGCCGATTTATTAGACAAAGATCATTATTTTGAGTTAAAAAGAAAATATCCGGAAGCTTTACTAGTTTCTGGAGTGAAAAATTTAGGAATGAGCAACTTGAAAAAGAAAATACAGATACTTGCTGCTAGAAAAAAACTCAAGGATCCTCAAATAGGGGTAGTTGGGTATCCAAATGTTGGAAAATCAGCAATTATTAATGCTTTAGCACATAGTGCTAAAGCTCGAGTATCAAGTATTGCTGGAACAACAAGGAATATACAATGGATTCGTGCAGGAAGTTTAAGAATTTTAGATTCTCCAGGAGTTATTCCCATGGAAGACAAAGAGTCGAAATTAGGATTGCTTAGCGCAAAAAATCCGGATAAATTAAGAAATCCTGAAAAAGTAGCGATGGAAATCATAGCTCATTTTTTAAAAGAAAACAAAAGAGCACTAGAGAAGTTTTATGATATTTTGATTGATAATGAAGAAGATCTTTATGGAATTATTATGGAAATTGGAAAGAAGAGAAAATTGTTAGTTAAAGGTGGAGAGGTAGATGAAAATAGAACTTATAGACAGATTATTACCGATTGGCACAAAGGAAGATTGAAAATTTAGACATAAAATCTGGAAGAGAGGATTATGCCAATTGGATTGTCTTATTGCTGGTACAATGCTTTCGCATGTGGTAAGAAAAATATTAACAAGAAATAAAGATCACTTTGAAAGAATAAAAAACATAAAAGTTGAAGGTTATTAATAATTTTATACATACTAATAAAAATAATCGTTTATTTGTATTTTCTTAATAATTTCTTTTTCTTTATTCTGCTAGCGGTTGGGCTGTACATTCTCTTTTTTTCAGGCGTTTTACTTGAAAAACGAGGATGTTCTTCTAAAGCCAATTGAACGTAATCTGGAGCAAAGACACCAGACTCTTGTAAGATATCTATTACTTTTAGTTCAGAATGTCTTTCTAAAGAGCCTGATTTTTGGACGAAGGAAACATCTTCTAAACCTAATCGATCAACAGTTGAAGGAGTTCCACAAAACATAACTAATTTTGGAGAATATAAAGCTTCTTGCCCAAAATAGTTATCTACAAATTCTTGATAAAATCTCATGTCCGTAAATGTTTCAGCCATGAACTCTTCTATTCTTCTATATGAGTCTATAGAAAGATCTTGTTTAACACATTTAACTAAATCTGTGAAGTTTCTAAAACGATCTAAATTTAAATTTAAATGTTTTTCTTGTTTCGTTAGTGTATATGCAAGTTTACCTTGAATTATTCTCAAGAATGTTTCTCCATGAATTAAGCTTTCTTGTAAATGATTATCGCATATTATTGCGGAAAATGATTTGCTAAATTTCCATGCTTGAATCATATTATCCATCGCTTCTTCTGCAGTTGTAACATATTGAACAGGCTGATCAATACGTGGAAATGCTTTGCGAGCTGCACTTTCTAAAACATCCTGTAGATCGGAGATGTTTTCTTCTTCGTCATCTATTATCATTATTGGCCAAAATTGATTTGATTCCATAACGTTAGTTATAGGAATGACTTTTAAATATTATGGTATCAAATATTTGTTTTTCACAAAGTGCGGATTTTTCAGAACAATCCTTTCTTTCCACCGCGAGGTTTTGATAAGACTTTTATGCCGTCATCGGAGATTTCCATAGGTACAGGACCACGAGCATGCGCCGTACGGCGCATCTTTGCGATTCTAACTGCTCGATCTGAGACACCGCCTAGACCAGAAGAATATAAATCAACCAAACCATCAACGAGGAATTTGACGTATTGTGATTTAACATCTGCTGCGGCAATTCCTACTTCTTCTGTATCTCCAGCCGCTGTTTCATTTGCTATAACAACTGTAACATTTAATCTTTTTAATAAAGAAGCAAGATCGAAAATCATCATCCTTATTTCTGACTCGCTGTCTTCTTTTGCAGCGAATAAACTTATTGGATCGATACAAATACGCCTTATTTCATACTTTGTTACGGCCTTTGTTAACTCTTCCTTTAATTGTTGAACATTTGTCAAAGGGGATACTTTCATGAATTTTACTTTGTTTTGCTGATCTAATTTATGAAAATCCCAACCAAATGCCATTGCGTCCTGGAATAATTCTAAAATATCTGGTTCAAACGAGACATATAATCCATTTTCGCGATATTTTGCGACCCCATTATATAAAAATGATAAAAGAAATATTGTTTTTCCTGCTCCCGGACCACCAAGAAGCGCATTAACACTATTTCTTACAAAACCGCCATTGCAGAGTTCGTCGAATCCAGGAACTCCCGATGGACAACGTTCAACTAAATCCCCCTTTGTGTACATGAAAGTAGTAGTAAAGAATGATATTTAAACTTATCTTGATAAATATCATTCTTTTGTCTTTTGATGAATCTCTTCATCAGTCATTTGTTAATAAGTAACGCGATATATTTGAAGGTATCTTTTAGGTTAATTATTAACTACGTGTTTTATCTTTGCTATTTAACTGTTTTTATAAAATTAAGAATTAATATTACTATGTCGTTTAGAAAGAAAATCTAACAGTTTGTTTAAATCCAGGTTATTTTTTATAATAACTATCTTTTTCTTATATTTTTTTATTAATTTTACATGTGAATCCAAAGAGACAGGCTGATTTGAGTTATAATACTTGTTTACTTCATTTATTAAATTTAATGCACCTTGTAACGTGTCATTTTTCTCTTTCTTTCTTTTGATATATCTCATTAAAATTCGATAAAATGATTTTACTCGTGATATTGTGATGAGAACAATAAAATCTGCATTTTTAAACGCGCTTTCTGCGTAATCTGACCAAGTTCCTTCAGTGATCCATTTATCTTTTTTACATATTTGATTTACTTTTGCAATTCTCTCGTTTACTGGACGAATTATATCATATTTTACTATGTATTTAATATCATCTAAAGAATGATACGGAATGTTTGTTATTGAAGAAATTTTCTTTGCTAATGTTGATTTTCCTACTCCATATGGACCACAGATATGAATTTTCATCTTTTTGTAAGATAATCACGATTGTTTAGATATTCTATCATTGCATTTCCATTTTCAATTCTTACTTCAGAAATTGCGCAATTGCTGAATTTTAATTTTCTGATTGAATCCAAAGGAGTTAAACCTAAAAATGATCCAAATAACATTTTTAAATACCAACCATGAGAAATTAGTACAACTCTTTGTCCTCCTCTTTCGATTATATATCTCTTTCCAATCTCCACTCGATTTCTGAAATCTATTAAACTTTCGCCATTTTCGGGGCAATACATGTCAGGGTTTTCAACAATTAGACGTTCTATTTCATCTTTTTTTCTCCCAAAATCTTTTCCGTTATTAATTTCACGAAAAAGGGGATTATATTGAGGAGTTATTCCTTTGAATTTTGCTATTTTTTCTGCAAGTATTTTACATCTTTCAGCATCGCTAGAATATAAACTATCAAATTTTTCATCTTTTAGTCTTACTAAAAGATCTGTAATTTGTTGTGGACCTTTTTCTTTATCTATTTCCCCTTTTTGATTGTGTTGTACGATTCCTTTTGTATTAGCTTCGCTTACAGGATGACGAATTGCAAGTATTCTCATTTGATTTCTCCTAATATTTTCTCGAGCTCAGGTAAGGTTTCCTTAAGTGCTTCAGGTCTATCCAATGCTTGAGAACCGATTTTTCTTGTCCAGATTATTAATGAATATAATCTTTCCTTGCTCGATTCTATTGGGAAGTTGTATCCTCTACGAAACGCCTTTACTCCTGTCTCTCGATCCACATTGAATGTATGACAATAGTGCCCCGTATCCCAAAAGACATCTCCTCCAGTGACTATATCGAGATCTAAGACACCTACAATTCTACCATTATTAAATAAAAGGTTACCTAAATGAAAGTCTGCATGTAGAAAAGATGATGATTCGACAGTCTCTAAATACATTTGACTTGCATTATATGTTTCTTCTAAACGTAGTCCATATTTTTCCCAGAGATTTTCCGATCTTTTTACTCTTCCTAATGACTCATTGAAGAATTTTTTAATAAATTCTTTCCACGAATGGGAGGTACCTCTAAGATTTTCGTCTAATCTACCATATCCATCAACTGAGATTTGATGAATTCTTCTTAGTATTTCACCAGCTTCTTGATGAGCTGTTTGTCTTTCTTGAGATGTTAATTGGGCTAGATTGGCTGGCATCCCTTCCATTTCTTCTACAACAAGATACTCTGAATTGTATTGAGGAGAGAAGGAGTAATCCAATATTTTTGTTACCGGGATTTCATTTTTTTCTAGCTTTTTCGCAGCGGCAACCCTTATTGCATATCCTTTAACTCTTGGATGTCTTGGAATTGTAAGAATACGTTTATTTTTCTTAAACACCCAATTATTTCTTCCTTGTTTTATCTGTTCAGCTTCACTACCTAAAACGCTCGTAGCCAGATTGGCTGCATTTTCTAAAGAGATTTGATCCATTTTATTTTTTTCTTACTAGACTTGATTTACTTAAATACCATTTTCCTTTTTCATTACGCTCTATAATTAAATAAGATGCATTAGGAAATTCTTGATTTAAAAGCAAATCTTCAATATCTTGATTAAAAATTATTCCTATTAAAACCCTTAAGAAAGTTCCATGCGATACAATTAAAATTGTTTCACCTTGTTTAAATTTATTAATTCCTTTGAAAAAGTCTGTTGCTCTTACCATTAATTCTTGAACACTTTCTCCATTAGGTATTTTTTTCCCGAGGAATGTGCCTTTTATAGTGGACCAATCTACTTCGTTTACCAATTTATCTGAAAAATCTCCGCTACTTTTTTCTCTAATTAATGGAGTTTGTTCGAAGTTTTTCCCTATAGTTTTGGATATTATTTCAGACGATTCAATGGCTCTTTTTTCATCACTTGAAATAATTTTGTCAAAATTAAACTTTATTAATTCTTTTGTAACATCTTCTATTTGTTTTTTACCCTTCTCGTTTAAAGAATCCTTTCCACTTTGTAGTCTCTTTTGTTCATTATAAACAGTTTCACCATGTCTTAACAATACTATTGAAAGGGGTTTATTATCTGAGTTCATTGGCTTTTTCCACTCCTTTTTCGTAAGCTGTTTCTGCAACGATTTTGTAGCGACTTTCCAAACCAGGGTTCGTGATTATGGCATTGAGAGTTTCTTTTGAAACATTTTTGTTTCTTGAGATTATTCTTAATATATATTCATATCCTTTTTTACTTCCATAGCCATCTACAATTTTCCTTAAAATCTTATCTGGGCATTGAAAATGACAACATAAAGACGCAAGCACTGCCCAACTTGAAGCGTTTGAAAATTCCTCAAACACTTTTTCAAAATCACTATTATCCTTGTTTATATTCCATATTACCGCCATTTTAATTAAATCATCAGCATTTTTTGCTTTTTGTAGATTATCCTCTTTAAACTCTTTGTTTATAAAATTTTTGAATAACTCAGACCATTCTTCGCTTCTTGATTTTTTTAAGTAGGAAATAAATAAATCCCACATTTTATCTTTTAACTCCTTTATTGTACTTATATGACTCTCTAAATAATTTTTTAACTCTTCTGTGTTCTTTATAGAATCTTCTTTAAATATTTCTCTTTTAAAAAGAGTGCTTATTGTTTTTTCATCTAAATATGTTAAACCTTCTTCTGAGGTCCATTTATTTTGAAGCAAGATCTCATTTCTTAAAATGAGAACCACATTTACGCTTTCTAGATACTTTAAATAATCCTCTATTTCAATGATCCTTCTTTCATATAAGGAGCTTAAAGATTTATAGATTATTGGAAAATTGTCTTCAACATTTATTTTTCTATTTTCTATTAAATCTAAAACATTAACCAACCAGGTTACAAACATAAAGTCCCTTGTTCCACCATGTCCATATTTTACGTTTTTTAAATTTGCTTTTGTTCTTTGTTTATAATACTGATCAAAATAAAATTTTTGAAACGCAAACACTTTTTCAGCTCTCTCAACAGTGCAATATTGATCTCTTAACTGTTCTATAAATTTGTTTACATTAAGATCTCCGTATATAAATTTTGCTTCTACTACTTGATTACCTTCTGTAATGCTGTGCTTGATATATTTTTCACAGTCTTCGTAATTACCCCAGTCAGGGATGTCTATTTTTGCAAACTTTAATTTTTCTAGAAGTGTAATGAACTCAGATCTAAATAACGCATAATCTGTAGTATCTTTTTCTCTTATAATCATAATATCGGCGTCTGATTCTTCTATCATTTCTTGTCGTGATGGAGATCCAAAAAGGAAAATACCGATCTTTTCGAGTTTTTTTCCAGGAATCATTTTTTCTGCTGTTTCAGCTAAAGATTGTATAAGCTGTCTAAAGCTATGTGAGTAGTTTGCTACGTGTATAAATCCCCCATTTACTTTACTTCTTGGCATAACGTAGTGGGATATATTTAATATATAAATAAATTTGTCTGTTTGAAGTAACTAATCAATAGTAACAAAACAATAAGATTTAAATACCAATAAAACATAAATTATATTAATACATTTTGACTCTCAACAGGGTCAAAAAGAGAAAAAATGTCAGAAGAAACAAGAACAATAGAAGTGGAATACGTTGCACCAGTTAGAGCGGTCGATGTGCCTATACAAAGAGTGAAAAATTATTCTCCTTTGCATAGGATTCTTATACAATTTACTTTATTGGGGTTACTTTATTTTGGAAGAGAATCTCCGAGGACACGAGCAATGATTAGAGATTACTTTGAAAAGGAAGGAATAAATGGAGGAGGGAAATTATGATGCCCTATGGATTTGGTTCTAGCGATAGTTATGGTTTTGAAGGAGCGGTTGCAAGTGCTAGTATGCCTCGAGGGGGAATAGAAGGAAAAGTTGAGGGGGCTGGTGGAAGTTCTAGAGCACATGCATTTGCTCAGGAAATGGTTCAGAAGGGAATTACTGGAGGAAAAAAACTAAAAAAAGCTGCTTTACAAGCAGGATTTACTTTGATTGAATTGCTGGTTGTTGTTGCTATTATTGGAATTTTGGCTGCGATGTTGCTGCCTGCTTTGAATAATGCACGAGAAAATACTAAAAGGTCCCGTTGTTTGACAAATCTTAAAAATTTTGGTGTGGTTACCGAAGCTTATGCAACGGATAACAATGGATGGGCACCTTACTTTGCATCTTCTCCAACAGCTTCTTTGGGTCTTTTGCATGAGACTTATCTTGCTAAAAACTGTAAGGTCTACAAATGTCCTTCGGATAAAAATTCGCCTGAGCCAAACACTATTGATTGCACCATCCTTCCGACTTATGGCACAAATGGGCCTCGTATTTCCTACGATTCCATTACTGCGGATCAAGCAATTAACATGCATCGAGATGATGGATTTTTTGGCGTTTTCCCCATAAATAGTAAGTTACCTATGGTTTTTGACTGGTATGGTGGACTGGAAAATGTTAATGAAGGGAATGCTTTGACTTTGCCTTTAATGAATCACAATTTTGCTGGGGGAAATATACTATTTAGGGACGGGCATGTAGAATGGAGATCTTCTCAGCGTTGGGCGCCCGTTACATTAAGTAACAGAACACCAGAACCATTAAACTAATGGCACGCTACTTTTATATAGAGTAATTGTTACAATTGTATATGCTAAAAAGAAGAGGCTTGTTTAGATTTATTTTTTTATGCATGGTCTTTGTTTTGCTAATTATTAGTTGGGGATATCTTGTCAAGGCGGTTACGCTTAGCTCTGCAGACTGCGATTTAATAAAAACTTCAGATTCTTATACGATTTCTGGATCCAGTTTAAATTGTGATAGCAATACACCAGCACTTAATGGAGTTACTTTTAATGTTAATCATACAGAAATAAATTGTGAGGGCGATACCGTTACTAGTACAGCAGGTGATGCAGGTTTCGCGATCAATTTGAGTAGAGTAAATGAAAATGTTACAATAAGAAATTGTAGAATTACAAATTATGCCACAAGTGGTATTCTTTTTACAGACTCGAATAATACATTTATTCGAGACACAAATATTTCTGCTGGAACTATGACGCATGTGCGATTGTTGGGAATATCGCATAATAATACCTTACTTAATGTTACGTTTATTACTGAAAGTGTTGCTGCCAATTCAAATTTTACTAGAGCTTGGTACTTGAATGTTACAGTAAGAGACAATTCTGGAGTGGCTTTGAGCGGGGCAACAGTAACGGCTTCAAACGGAACTACAAAAGTATTTACTGGAACCACTGATGCAGGAGGATCTATTGTTTTGTGGGCTACCGATTATATTAATCATGGAGGATCAAGAACTAATTTTAGTTTATATACAATTAATGCAACAAAGAATGGATATAATGTAAGCACAACAACGAGCGATGTTATCACAAATAGAGTTGTTTCCTTGAATATTGCGGTTGCTGATACTTCTCCGGTTGTAAATTTATGGGCGCCGGCAAATGCGAGTACTGTGACAAATGCAAATTTAACTTTTAATGCAACGTTTATTGATGATATTAATCTTGCTAATGTAACATTATATTTATGGAATTCTACGCAGGATCCTATAAATACGACACTCGTTACAAGAACGGGAACTACAAATAGTAGTAATATTACTGTTGTACTTCCTTACCTCGGAGTATTTTATTGGAATTACAAGGCAGTAGATAACTCTTCTAATGGTGCATTTAATAATTCTAATTATACTTTTACTTTTATTGATACTAGTAGTCCGTTCGTCACCATCATAAATCCAACGAACATTACGTATAATGCGGCGAACTTTCCGCTGTATTTTAATGTAACGTTGAGTGAGAATGGTACGGTGAGATACACGTTAGATGGTGGGATAAACAACGCATCGATGAGTGGGAACGAATCGGCGTTGTTTGGGACTGTGTTTAATGCTACGAATGCAAGTATGGCAGACGGAAGTTATACTTTTTCTGTTTATGCTAATGATACAAGTGGAAATAGAAATGATACTGTAAATGTTACGTTTAGTGTTGATGCAACAAAACCAATTGTTAATTTAATTGGACCAGTTAATAATTCTAATTTTACAACAGCAACAATTAGTTTTAACGCAACATTTAGCGATGCTATTGGGTTGACGAATGCCACATTGTATATATGGAATGTTACTGGCAACGGGGTTGTTAATACTACATTCAGAAGCTTAGCAGGAACTAGTAATGGAACAAATATTACTGTTGTGCTTCCGAATAATGGAACATTCTTATGGAATTATCTTGTTTATGATAATGCAGGTAATCCTTCATGGAATGCCACTAATTTCACTGTCAATTATGATTCTATCCCTCAAGTGACGATAGTAAGTCCAACGGCAACAACGTATGCAACAGATACAGTTGCTATAAACATAACGTTAAACGAAGGAGGTACATGTTTTTACAGTGTGAATGGAGGGGCTACAAATATTACACTTACAAACAATAGTGCAAGAACTGGATTTAGTGGAACAAGTGCAAGT
>CAZQLX010000003.1:0-9604 GCA_964594495.1 Candidatus Woesearchaeota archaeon
TTTGAATGTAACAATAAGATTATACAATAAAAATACAGGAGGTCTCGTAAGTCTGCAGAAGAATAATATTGAAGCTTCTTCTCCTATAATATACTTTATGCCTTCTTCTTTACCTAATGCAACCTACGTATTGAATATGACACTTTCTCCCCCAGATAAAAGTTCTCGTTCATATGTTCTAGGAGATATTCAAGTAGGTGGGAAATTACCTGCGCCTACTATAAATATTTCTTCCCTTTCCCTTTCTCCCGCATTGCCCCTAAATGTCGATATCTCTAATACTTCACTTTATTCTATAGAAGCTAATTTTGATTCAAACGTTTATCCATTGAACACTACGTTCTATTTATATCAAAAATCAGGGAATCAAAATATTCTTGTAAATACCTCTTTTAATGTTTTAAATTCAAAAAATGCTCTCGTCTATAATCTTCCGACTCTTACAGAAGGAAATTATAATCTTACACTCTCATTTAAGCATAATTCAACTAATCTCAATATTTCACTAGGACAAATTAATGTAAAAAATTTATCTTCGGTAATTTTAAGAACAATTAATGTTACAAAACTCTCAACTTCAAATCTTCCATTAGTTATCAATGGGGATCTCGGACCGAATAGCACTAATCTAACATACAACGTAGTTGTTAACTTCTCAAGTAATATTTACCCCTTGAATTTAACTTTCATAGCAATAAAGCCAGATACGCAATATAATTTTACTAACCATACAGTAATTTCGGCAGCAAACAAATTACCCATAAATTATTCTCTTCCTAATTCTCTCCCTAACGGAACTTACAATGTTAGTTTAACTTTTGAGGCATTTAATGCTACAACAATAAACATTTATGCAGGCATAATTACTGTAGAGAATAGTTCAACTCAAGATGTACCACAAACGCCTCCAGCAAA
Organism: Candidatus Woesearchaeota archaeon; assembly: GCA_964594495.1. GTDB lineage: Archaea > Nanobdellota > Nanobdellia > Pacearchaeales > GW2011-AR1 > CAZQLX01. Next base: position 916 of record CAZQLX010000003.1, read on the forward strand.
TACGGATAATCCTGGAAATAATGGAAATGGGGGCGGTGGCGGAGGAGGAGGCGGCGGAGGTGGCGGAGGAGGTACAACTTCAAATCAAAATAATACTTTAAGAACTAATAGTACATTAACAAATAATACACCTGTAACAAATTTGAGTACAGTAAATGAGAATAATACGGAGAGTAATCTTTCTTCATCTTCTAATACGCCCATTACCGGAGGAGTAACTGGAGTTTTAGCAACTTCTGGAGGAAAAACTGCCTTAGGAGTTATAGCTCTAATAGTTGTGTTAGGTCTTTTCTTTGGTGTACGCTCATACATTAAAAGCCCGAAGAGGATATTAAAAAATAGTAGTAAAAATTCCTAAAAAATATTTAAATACTTTCCATGATTTCTTCCAATATGAATAAGTTATTACTTGGGATCTCTTTAGTTTTATCTTTGTTTATTTTGTCTTCTCTCGTTTCAGCGATAGGATTTTCGACTTCAGTTTCCCCGCAAATAGCAGTACTTAATACCCCATTAAACGAAATGAATGTTTCTTCCTGCGGAGATTTAAGCATTCCAAATACTTTGTATATTTTAACTCAAGACCTTTCTTCAAGCGAAACCTGCTTTTATGTAGCAGCAGAAAATGTTTCACTTAATGGAAACGGATTTACCATCAATGGTGAAGGAACAAAAGGCGAGTACGGAGTTTATGCGGCAGATTTATCTGATGTTAAAATAAGCAATTTAGTAATATCAAATTTTGATTATGCTATCTATTTTGATGATGTAAAAGACTCAATGATTTCATCTATTACTGTTTCTAATACTGCAGATACATTTAGTGGAATTAAAATAAGAGCAAGTAATGACATAGAACTAACTGGTAACACAATAAATAAATCAAAAGAGGGCATTCTTGTAACAACTTCACAAAATTCTATAATTTCAGATAACACGTTCATAAATGTAAAATCCGCTATTAAATTCCTTACTTCATCAGAGAATAACATTACTTCTAATATAATTTCGTCTTCAATTTACGGAATATATCTCTCTTCATCTCAACAAAACTCCTTGATAAGTAACGTTATTTCCTCTTCAAATTATGGTATGTACTTTGAAAACAGTAGAGAAAATAGAATCGACAGCTCAGACATTTCTTCAAGCTCAAGATCTGATGTTTTCTTAACCGAAGGATCGGACAATAATGTTTTTCTTAGTTCTCAGCAAGAAAATGAAGACGTAGAAGATGCCTCTAAATTGTTTAGGAAATGGAGATTTGATGCTCTAGTTTCAGATTCAAATGGTAATCCTCTAAAAGATGCCCACATTTCTTTATGGAACACCGACGATAATTTACAATTTTCATTACTAACAAATACAGAAGGAGAAATACCAATACAAGAAATAATTTCTTACATAGATAATAGCAGGAGAGTAATTGATTACAATAATTTTAAAATTGAGGTAAAAAAAGGCGGATTTTCTACTTATTCTTCAACATTTAGTATAAATGAAGACCTTAATTTACTTATTGTTTTAGATAATTCAACTTCTTTGCCGGATCCAATAATAATTACTAACATATTTATTATGCCTTCTTTGCCTATAGTTAACAATGGCTCTTCTCAAAATATATCTCTCGATTTTGATAGCAATGTCTTCCCTCTTCAATTAGATTTTAAATTGTTCAAAAAAACAGGTTCTATAGATTCTATCATAGATACTTCACAATCAGCTACTTTAATAAATAAATCTTCTCTTCCAGTAATTTATCAACTCCCGGCAAACTTACAAAATGGAAGCTATTCAATTAATTTAACTTTTTCAGATCAATTAAATAATACGAAAACACTTACTTTAGGATTTATTGAAGTAGAAACTGTATTTTCAAATGACTCAAATGGTGAAACGCCAGGTCAAAACAATACTGAACCTCCAGCTCCAGAGTCTTCAACTTCTTCGGGAGGAGGTGGTGGCGGAGGCACAAGTACCTTCACCTTACGTGATTTGAATACCTCTCAAAGAGCATCTTCAATTTCGAATATCTCAATTTCTTCTTCGAACAATCAGTCTTCTTCTCCAGTCGGAAATATATCCACAAACAATCAAACAACTGGGACAGCAGCGCCAATTACCGGAGGATTTATTGGCACACTCGGAGACAAAAAGCTTCCAATAATTTTAATATTAATCGCTATAATTATAATAATTTATCTTGTTATCGAAGCCAGAAAATCAGAAAATATGAATGAAATTACCGAGAAAACTGAAGCCAAGACAACTACTGAAACTAAAAAAACGAAAGATGCTAGCTCAAATAACAAAAAGGAAGTAAAAGAAACTAAAGTAACAAAAGAAGAAGTGACTGAAGAATAATTATCTACTTATTCTAGTAATTAAAGCAAGTTTTATTTTTCTAAATCTTTCAGGGATTAAATTAATTTCCCATCCTTCTGCAGCACCTCCGTCTCCCAACGGCGATATCGCTACTTCTGCTTCAGATCTGAAGAGTTCTTTTAACTTTGTCCCAATCTCATTTTTTCTTTCTACTATTGGTTGCCCCCGTAATTGAGGAGTTTTAGCAAAATAAAACAAAGTTAAGCCATTTTCTAATATCTCATATTCAACGAATCCTATATCAGTTAACCTATCGTCTCTTAATTGGGACAGCCGAGAAACAATAGGAAAAGATTGTAATGCGTTTTCTATATTTCTTCTTTCATCGTCAGTTATAACCTTACGTGTTTTATATTTTTTATCACCTCTCAATGCGTCAAATACTTTTAATTGGGGTAAAAGTACTCTGTAAATCTTAGTATAGTCTTTATCTAAAACAGGAGGAGTACAACTAGGACTATTATAATCTAAAAAACTTCTAAGAGAGCTACCTTTATACCCTCTTCCGACATTATTTAAATTTTGCATTAATTTACTCTTTGTAGATATGTTTTAAACCTTTCCATGCTTGTCTATATAGAATTAAAAGAAACGGCTTTCACATCACTATTTCCTGCGTCATCAGTTGCTCTAATGAGAATATCATGGTTGCCAACTGAGAAACGCACCACTTTTAGCCTAGCCGTACCAAAATCATCGCAGTTATTACACAATGTTTTCCATCTTGCATTAGACGCAGAAGAGTCATAGTACTCTAACAAGACCTCTTCACTTACCGTGATGTTAAATGGTACGTTTTTGTTATATGTTGTATTTACTGGACTGTTTATTGTAAGGATAGGAGGAGAAGTATCTACTTTTACCTTATTAACTTTAGATTTTACCGTATTTACAGAGTCTGAAACTTCAAAATAGAATTCTATCGTTTGGTTATTAAATAGACTTAGATCCGTGCTAATATGACACTCAGTATTTACTCCAGGATTGCAAGACAAACTTAGATTAGGATTCCAGAATAATTTAATCTCTTTAAGATTCTCCTCAGTGAATTTTATACTAAAATCAGATCCATTTGTAACCTTATTATTTCTTGGTTCTATTCTTGAGATTGAAGGCTTTTTACTATCGATAAAAAAGGTAACATTTTCCTCTTTTACAATACCGAATTTATTCGTAGCTCTTATTGTACCTCGGTTTTCTCCCTCTATCATGGTCTTAGTTCTTTTTCTTTCAAAGCCATATTCTTCACAATTACTGCACAACAAATTCTTCCTTGTTTTGTTACCTTGATAAGAAATATATTCAAGTCTGACAAAATCTGTAAGACTTACATTTATAGGAATTATTTTTGTATTATATGTCTTGTTTTCGGGAGAATAAACACTCATGTTAAAATCACTATTCTCTATAAAATTTATTTCAAAAAACCAAGTCAATTCTGAATTTCTTCCAGCGTTATCTTCTACATAAATTGTAACATTATGCCCCCCCATGTTCAAATCACTTGTCGGGGTATGTGTAACAATTGCATCTATACTGTCGGCACTACTTACATTTATAGGAACACTTAATCCGTCAATAGAAACCATAACGCTTGAATGTTTAATTCCAGAATTAAATCCATAAAACTCCTCCAAATATGCTTGTATTGTAGGTTTTAATGTATGCGTTATAACACTATTGTTTTCGGGGTTTAAATCAATAATTCCCGGATCTTTCAAATCAACCTTGAGTATTTTTGTTTGGGTTTCCTCTTCACAAACATCGCCCCAATAATTTAATTCTAAAATTCCTCCTGTAATGTTGGCTTGATTAGGGGTGTCTTCCAAACCAAAAGGAGAATTATAATTTAAAGTTGCATCAGAATCCCACTGGTAAAAAATGTCAAAAGCATCATTGTTTTCCAATGTAAATTCCGGCTCTGAAACGTACCAACCGTCATTTCCATCAGGAGTAGGAGGATTAATGCTCAGCTCAGTATTTGCATTTACATAAACTTCTTCCGTTCCATCTTGCATCGTTCTATTAAAACAGTCTTTCATGTAAACCGTCCAGTTTATGGTTCCCTCTTCCAAATCCTGAGAAGTTAGAGTAGCACTATAATGATCTCCTCCTTGATTCTGTCCTGTGAAGTTTACCTCATTTCCATTTATTAATACACCAAATATAACTTCAGATACACAAAACCCTGACACCTGAGCACTTAATGTCAAGTTTCTTGATTTTATTACGCAAGAAGGAGAATAAGTTTTGTTTTCTATTACATTCGGAACGTTTGGAAAACCTTTAGTGCTGCTTTGAAAAACAAAATCTCCACTTCCATCAGGTAATCTCGAGGCAGTGTTATCGTCATCAAAACTATCAGTAATATCATTTACTTTATCCCTAACCGTTAACACCTCAAATAAGGTAAGATTTTGATCAGAAGTATCAATCCCATCCAAATTATCTAAAACATAAAAATCTGTGATTATTATTCCGGGGAAAGCATAATCATTTCCATCTTTATCCTTGATGTACCATCCAGTTAGATTTTCCGGATCTCCGTCGTTGTAAATCTCAATCCATTGCGTATTTGTATTACTTCCGGCTGGATTTATTTCAATTTCATTAATATCAATAGAAGCACTAACCGCAGTTAACATAGCAACAACTAAAAAAATAAAAAACAAAACCTTTTTCATCATAATATTTAATAAAGTTTTTATTTAAAGCTTGAGTACTACTTTATCCCAGTTACTTTTTTCCAATTTTAACGAGTCACTCAATTGTAAAATTCGCTCAAATTTATTTAAAGAATTAAAGGATCCTGCAAGTTTCCATCCAGAAGTGTTATATCGACATGAGTCCCTATTGAATTCCCAGCCTCATCTAAGATCTGTATGTCTATGCTATGCTCTCCGTCTCTTAGACTTACAGTCTTTTTACAAGTGTTATCTTTCTTTAGACTTCCACATAAACTACTCCATCTAGGTCTAGTCGCAGAATTATCAATATATTCAGCTTCATCAAAGTTTTCTTCTATGATAGTCATATTAAATGTAACCCTTCCGTCATCGATAAAGTATTCAAAATTATTAATAATTGGTGCACTTGTATCAACATATACTTTTACTATTTTACTTTTTTCCATTTGATCAGCTATATCGGTAAGTTCAAACCAGTAGTATAGTTCCTGCCCATTGTAGGCATCTAAATCGGTATCGGTTTCACAATTAGTTTTTTTAGACCGATCGATTAAACATTCTGAATCCAAATCAATATTTTGGCTCTGCCATCCCGTATTATTATTTCCAAAGTGTAGAACAAGTGACTCTGGATTTTCTTCTCTAAATTCAACTCCGAAGTTCCCGGACGCAAAGTCATTTCTTCCTGGTTCGGTTCTTGAAATAGATGGTTCTCTACTATCAACAAAAAATGCTAAGTCTTTAAACATAGCATTTCCTAGTGCATCAGCCGCTTTAAATGTTAAATTATTTAGTCCCTCTTCCAGATTTCTTTTTCTATTATAACTCATGCAATCACTGCATACTCTTGTCCATTTACCCTTTCCATTTATATTATCTAAATAAGAAACATCAGCTTCTTCGTCCGTATTCAAATTAATTAATAAATTATCATCCGTGTATATTTCTCCATTTATTGGATCGTTAATCGTCAATTGCGGAGGTTCAGAATCAATTTCTGGGCTTCCACCTTCGGTAGAACATTCAAATGGAATACTATTACATGCATTTATACTTCCTTGATTGTAACAATTGGAATCCGCGTTAAAACTATTCATGCAGTAAAAACATCCAAAACTTGATGTACATGTTCTATCTGGAGTTGCAGGATTACAGAAATTAATTTTCTGTCCTTTGCTAAAACAAGCGTAAAACTGTGCATTTACTCCGGCAAGCGACAACAATATTATCGCTCCAGCTGCTAACATCATTAATACTATTATTTTATTGTCTTTTTTCATATTTGTTCGTCTCTATTTTAGTTCTCTACTCTTTCCGCGTTTTTCCTTAAAAAAATAAAAGGAAAAGAAAAATAAAAAATTTTATCGATTTAGATAGCTTCTCCCCAGAAGAAGATACTTCCAGTGTCGAAGTCTCCGTTACATGGTTCTGGCAAGCTTAACTTGAAGGTCAAGGCCATTTCAGCACCAGGTGCTAGGACGTTAGCTGTGTAATAAGGACCAACTTTTTGATCTTGTAAGATCTCGAATCCGTCATAGAATGGTGTTGGTTGATTAAATCCAAGTCCATATCCTATGTTAACGTATCCTTCATTGTCCTTATCTCTGTCGTCAGTTGCTCCAGCTCCTCTTGCTCCAACTTCATCATCACCATTAGTGGAGTAAGCTCCATTTGTGGCAAAGTATCTAAAGTTACTCAACTCTAATTGATTAGTAGTTGGGCATTTAGCTCCGCTTGAAGAAGAATCATAAAAGTCTGTTCCAGATATAAACATATCTAGCATAACTCCAGATCCTTCATCTGCATCGTTTTCAACAAGAAGTGTACTTGAATAAGTATCTGTTCCAGGTCTTACATTTTCAAATGTAAGATCTCCGTCAATGCTTAAAGCAACAACCGGGTTAAAGAACCAGTACTCATTCTCGTCCATTGAACCTGACAAACCATCCAAGTCCATAGCTTCTACAGTTACCCAGTACTCACCGTACATACTTTCAGGAGTTTCAACTGTAAATGTACAATCATACATAGCCATTGTATCAGGATCGAATTCTGTTAATCTTTCTTCAAGAATTCTAGCATTACAGCTAGATGGGATATCTTCCCCTCCGAATGCGATTCTGTTACAGTTTGCTTCTATATCATTACCTTCGCCTTGACTACTTCCTACAGTAGCGAAAACGTCAGCAATTTTATCCTCACCATTCTTGTCCATTACAAGAACTCTCCAGTGAATTTGCTCTCCCTCGAAAGCATAGTTATTTATTCTTTCAACTAGATTTTGACCATCGTCAGAAATTCTTCCAGGTTCAGTTGCGTCATCATAGACTACTCTTTGATCACACATCCAAACTAAAGGAGCAAAATCTTCCGTATCAATATCAGGGGTAATTCCTACACCAGGTGTAGTTACCGCAAGAACTCCAGGCACTACTGAGAGAACCAATAGACCCAACACTAGTGTTGTGGTTATTAAGGTTTTCATTTTAATGACCTCCTTTCAGTTGATAGCATGATGTAATTGCGCAGTGACTTCTTTTTTATTGAGAACATAACTAACTCACTCCAATTTTCTATTTAAACACTCTTATACTCCAAGACAATTTTTTTGTTGTTACTCTAAATTAATTAAAAATTGATCTGTCGTCGCTGATTTTTTCTTTCTGCCTTTTTCATTTTGGCTAGTGGTGAATATCCAAAAGTTCATTTAATTTTAATATTTCGTTACAAGAAATTAAATTTAGTTCATAAAAACAAACACCTAACATGATCTTTTATTACTTTCTACCCAAGCGCAATTGTTTCTTGTTGTAAATTTATTAAATGACGCAAAATTAGGGTTCAGATATTGACAAGAAAAGTCAAACTGCGTATTGCCACATACAGTATTGCTATTAACAATGTTCTTAGAAAATCTACCCAGAGAGTAAGAAGCACTAGTTGCAAACCCAATCGTATTGTTATTAATCAAATTACTGCTAATCGTGTTATTATAAGCCCCCCCATAAAAGTATAGACCATAGAGATTATTAACAATTTTATTATTTGTAAATTTACTATTCAGTAAACTCTCATTTTTTGTTGGGTAATAAGAGAGACCTACACCAAATCCATCTATCGTAACATTTGTTACTGTAATATTACTCAACGCTTTTGGCGATCTCGTGTAAAGATTGATAATCCTTATACCTTGAATATCTTTTGTATCTAAGTTTCCAGGGCCAATAATTTTATTGTTCTTCCCATAAACAATAACATTACTTGTTTTTATGCTAAAACATACCGTCCGATATGGGGGTAAAGTTACAGATTTATTTAAAATATAAACGCCTGGGCGATCGATATCTTTACACTCGTTTAAATAAACTAATCCTGCATATGGAGGCACAGGGTCACAATTAATCCCAGGTATACAAAATGCCTTTGTAGCTTCGCCAGTCGATTTTCCGCTTACACCAAAAATTAATACTATTAAAGCCAAAACACCTAAAGCAGAAATTAACGTTATCCTCAACCTAGAATCCTTATCCAGTCGCCCTCTTTTCATGTTGTTTTTATTGGTTTGTTCTATTTAAACTTTATCTTTTTGAAACAAAAACCACAGTTAAAACTGTGGCAAT
>CAZQLX010000003.1:9614-36772 GCA_964594495.1 Candidatus Woesearchaeota archaeon
AAAAGCAACAAACGCTATTAAAGCAAATAGTAAGGTGCTGTTTGAATCGTTATTATCGGAAGCAGATGCATAATTCAATGAGGCACTGTTAAGTCTTTGTGGTTCATCGTATGTTAAAGCTAATACTTCATTGTAAGAATCGTAATTATAATCATAGCCTGTTGTTTTTTGTAGATATGATCCTTGTGAAATGCGGCTTATACCTATCCCATTGCTGCATCTTTTATTTTCTGAATATAATCCATATACTGTACAATTTTCACTTGCCGCATCTCCAACGCTACTTCCTCCATTTCCTCCGCCATTCCCATTATTGTCTTTAACACATAATGTCAATCCTCCCCCAAATGTTGCATTAATGAATCTAGCATTATAACGTTCTTGTGACAAGTTTGTAATTACCTCTCCACAGAATACATCAATTTGATATCTACATGAAGGCACATCAGGAGATACGTCGACAGTCGCATGTGCGCCAATAGTTAAATGTTCAAAATCAAACAATTGCTGATTACCTATATTACTATCAAAAGCCTTGTATGTAGCAACTCCAACGTTGAATGACTGATTAGCATGATTTACAATTACAGCAGTTGTACTATTATTTCTTATGAACGCTTGCAATAAGCCGGCGTTCTTTGCTTCTATACATGTTAAGTTTCCTAATTCTTCTATAATACAAACATTCGAACATCCATCTTCATTGTTAAGATTTCCATCATCACATTGCTCCCCTTCTTCAAGAATACTATTCCCACATATCGGTACGGTCGGTCTTTCACAAAAAGCAGAACGGACAACTCGTGCCTCAAACAATCTATCACCATATCTTTCCCCCGTGCTCAAGTTTATTATAGGCTTCCCACAAAACAATTCAATTTGATAAGTACACGAAGGCACATCTAAGTCAAAAAGTAAATTTCCATGGCTGTCTACTGTCCCAGTCATAGAATCGAATAAAGTTTGATTACCTATTTCTTCATCAAACATTTTGTACGCTGCCATACCGACTTCAAATGATTGATTTGCATTATTTATCACCTCTGCCTCCCCAGAAGCCCGATTAGTAATATTTCCGAGTAACAATCCCATATTTTTCGCCTCAACACATGTAAAGTTGCTCGGTCTCTCTTCACATTCTCCGTCAACACACATAAATGAACATTCTTCAATTATCTTGCTTTTTACTTCTCTAACACAAAAGCTTTCTGGTGTTCCAGCATTCACACAAGTTACATTTTGAAAATTATGTCTGACTTCAATATTGCTGCAATATCTATCTCCTACAAATTCATCAACACCACAATCATTATCAGATGCACAGTTTATTCCTGTATTTCTACAAGTACTTCCTTCTGTTCCAGGATTAATACATTGATCAAAAGTAAGAGTATTGCCGTCATCACAATCGTTGTTTTCATCACATATCGCAATCGCGTTTACATAATTAACATTTAGAACAAAAAATAAAGAAACAATAACGACGACAAAAATCGCAATTAATGCGATTTTCTTTGTTTTATCATTATTTTGCATTTTTTCTTCAGATCATTGCTACATTTAAATATCTATATACTAAAACGCTATTTTTCCATTATACCTGTGGCATTATAGGGTTCTAAAAACCATCACTAATTGTGCTTTGCACAATTTAATATAGGAATTTAAAGACCTTGGTCTTTAGGAGTCTAAGAACCTTAGTGTTAGTGTACCTGTACTTTTAGTATAGGAGTCTAAGAACCTTGGTTCTTATCTTAAAACTTAAATATACTGCCTATTAGGTATATTTATGAATAAAAAGGGGATTTGGGCAGTATATTTTAGTTTACTAGCCATATTTTTAGTTTTGCTGTTTATTTTTTCTCTTTCAATTGTTAATTCCAAACCTGCTTCATCTAAAATTTCTCCGGAAATTTATAAAAATCTTTCTTTAAACAATAAAATACAAGAGAATACAGAGATCAAAGTCTTCGTTAAATTAGAGACCAACGATCAATTAGGCATTAATAATAAAGATAAACAAACGGATATGGAGAAAATGAAAGAGGTAATTAATCGTTTGGGCAATAAAAAATTTAAAATAAGACATACTTTTGATGGAATGTTTTCTGCATCTTTAACTTTAAATGATTTAAAAAATTTGGAAAATGACCCAAATGTTAAATCGATTGAGCCAGTTTACGAGAGAAAAATCTTCCTTTCTTCATCAGGTTCTCTCATAAATGCAACTATTTCTCATAGCGTTCAAGTGAATGGAATAAACTTAACAGGAATAGGACAAACAATATGTATTCTTGACACCGGAGTTAATTATTCTCACTCTTCTCTTGGAGGATGTTTAGGCAATAACAATATTTCTTCAGGATGTAAAGTTATAGGAGGTCATGATTTCGTGAATAATGATAATGATCCCTATGACGATCATGGACACGGCACACACGTAGCAGGAATAGCTGCAGCTAATGGATCTATTGTCGGAGTTGCCCCGGGAGCAAAAATAATTATGATAAAAGTATGCAACTCTGGAGGAAGTTGTGGCGATGACGATATTATTGCAGGGATGCAGTGGTGCAATAATAATGCAACCGCTTTAAATATCTCAGTAATTAGTATGAGTCTAGGAGCAGATTGTGAAACCTCTCCAAGCTTATGTTATAATTCTTATTGTAATTCAGATCCTCTTGCATCTTACATAAATACAGCCGTAGGCAGAAATATCACAGTCGCGATTGCTTCAGGAAATGATTATAATAAAACTCATATTTCTTCTCCCGCTTGTGTACAAAACGCAACGGCTGTCGGTTCGACAACAAAAGCAGATGTAATTTCTGATTTTTCTAACATGAATTCTCTTGTCAATTTAGTAGCTCCCGGAGAGTCTATTGTTTCAACCTCAAAAGCAGGAGGCTCAACAACACTTTCAGGAACATCAATGGCGACTCCGCATGTTGCAGGAGCAATCGCTATTTTAAATCAGTATATTGTGCTCCAATCTCAACAAAGAAAATCTCCAAAAACACTCGAATCAATTTTGAATCTTTCTGGATTAAGACTATCTGAAGTATCTTCCTCTCGAAATTATTCTAGAATTAATGTTTACAATGCTACAATACTTTTAGATTTGTCTTCTCCAGTCGTTAACCTAGTCTCTCCCTCAACTCTTACCTCCTCTCTGAATACAAATCAATCTTTCAGATGTAACGCCACAGACTTTTTACTCCATAACGTCACTTTCTTTCTATGGAATTCAACTTCCGTTTATAATCAAACCACAAAAGTAGTTTCAGGAGGATTCAATTTAACAGAATTTAACGTAACAAACATTCCAACAGAAAATTACAACTGGAATTGCCTTTTCTATGATGAAAATAACAATTCAGCATTTGCAACTTCAAATTTTACTCTAACAATTACTCAAGTCAGTATAAATCTTCTCTCTCCTTCTAACAATTTAAACACTAATACAAATCAAACCTTCCTATGTAACGCTTCTTCAACATCCAGTTTGTCAAATGCCACTTTTTTCCTATGGAACTCGACCGGGTTAGAAAACTCATCATTTGTTTCTCTAGTTGGGCTTTCAAATTCATCTAATTTTACTTATAATTTTACCCACGAGGATTCTTACAACTGGAATTGTAAATTCGTTAATAATCTTTCTGTTGAATCTTTCGCACTATCTAATTTTTCTATAATTTATGACACGACAAAACCAACATTAAGCATAATATCGCCAATTAACAATAGTTGGCAAAATAAAGGGCAATTCAATATAACTTTAAATGAAAATGGATCCTGTCTCTATTCTTTAAATCAAGGCGCTATAAATTATTCTTTATCATCCTCTAATTATAGAGATTTTAACGCCACAAATTCAACTCTTTCTGACGGCTCATCCTATGATGTTATATTTTATTGTAATGATTCAGCTAATAATTTAAACACTTCACGATCATTCTTTAAAATAGACCTTACCTCTCCAAACGTTACTTCTTTATCTCCAGAAAACGGTTTTTCAACAACGGGCGATACAACAATTTCATTTGAATATAACGTCTCAGATAATCTAAATCTCACACGTTGTTCTTTAATTTTAAACGGAGCAATCGCCGCGTCGAATTCTTCTTTAATTAATTTAAATACAAGTAACACCATTTCGTATGCCGTCTCTTCAGGTAGTTATACCTGGAATATAAATTGTACAGACGAGGCGACTAATTCGGGTAACTCTTCTTCAAGAAGCTTTACAATTAATTCTGCTTCTGTTTCTAGTGGGGGAAGCGGCGGAGGAGGCGGTGGCGGTGGCGGAGGTGCTCAAACATCAACAGCAGTATATGAAGTAAAAGCCTCCGATCTTTCGGGAAGCGGATACACAAAAGAATTAAAAAAAGGAGATAAAATAACTTTCGAAATTTCACCATTGTCTTCAAGCCATTCTGCATCTAATAATACAAATAAATCAATTAAACATACTTTAACAATAAACTCGGTAGAGACTAAATATGTTAATATAACTCTCAGAAGTTCTCCAGTTAATCTTATTCTTTTCTCTGGGGAAAGTAAAAAAATAAATTTAACCTCTCCTACGTTTTACGATCTTTTAGTCAGAGTAGATTCAATAATAAATAACAAAACTTCTTTAACGATAAGAGCAATTAATGAACCTATAGCTTTAGTAAATGATCTTTCTATAGACTCAAACACAATTAATACATTTTCGAATGAATCTATCAATAATGTACCTAGCAATTCAGATAATTATTCATTAAGTATTATCTTTGGAATAATTATGATAATAATTATTTTCATAGTGGTGTTTGTAATACGATCAAGATTACACAAGAAAAAAAGTAAAAAGAAAAATTAACTTACTCTTTCAATTAATCCTTCAAGTCTTTTCATTCGTGTAGGATGTCTTAATTTTTTCAATGCCTTTGCCTCTATTTGTCTTATTCTCTCTCTTGTAACTTTAAACACCTGCCCTACTTCTGCTAGCGTCTGAGGTACTCCACCATATTCTTCCATCCCAAATCGAGCTTTTACTATTTCTCGCTCTCTAGGTGTAAGCGTTTCCAGAACTTCGGCCACTCTTTCTCTCATATGCGTATTAGCTGCTTCTTCTGCAGGGTCTTCAGCATCAGCATCTTCCAAAAATTGATAGAACGCCTTTTCATTCTCCCCAGCAACAAGAGGGACATCCAGACTGATATATTTCCCAACCGCTGCCCTCATTTTTCTAACCCACTCTGTTTTGGCACCCATATAAGCGGCTATCTCTTCATCATCAATAAACTCCCTGCCGGTTTCTTGAAGAAGATTTAACTCGGCTTTTCTAATCCGTGCAATATTGTCTCTCATATGTACGGGGAGTCTTATTGTTGTGCTCGTATCTGCGATCGCGCGAGTAATTGATTGTCTAATCCACCAAGTGGCATAAGTACTAAATCTATATCCTCTCTTTGGATCAAATTTAGCTACCGCTTTATCTAGTCCGATATTTCCCTCACTTATTAAGTCTAGAAAATCTAAACTTTTATCCCATCGACCGTGACTATAATGTTTTGCAATAGAAATAACGAGTCTCAAATTGCCAGTGACCATTTTATCATGCTTTTCACGAAACTCTCTGTAAGCTTGCTCAGCATTCTGTAAAGATTCAATATAAAAGTAAGGTACTTCCATTATCCTTTCCGTAGCCCAGACAAGTTTTTTTCTCTGGTATTCATGAGGTTTAAGACTCCCCTCTCGAAGTCTCTGAACATCAGCGTTTATTTCTTCTCCTTTTTTCTTAAACATTAAAAGAAGGTAACTTAAATAATCAGGAACAACATTCCAAGGAGCTACCAAGCTGTGGAAACGTTCTCTATTCCTTTCAAGAATTCTTTCAGATCCATTTCTTTCTGAAGACAGAGAAACAGCAACCGCTTCTCTATGAGTTCTCAAAAGCTTTTCTAGTTCTTTTTCACTTTCAGGCACCTTTTCAACAATTTTAGAATAAGCCTTATCCTCAACGTAAACAACTTTTCTAAGAATGCGCAGCGGGTCACCAGAATTTTGTACTTTAGAAACCGCACCAACTACGTCTGATGCTCCGAGGCTCAAACTCAATAGACTTTTTCTTAAATTGTTTAAAGCTTTTTCTCTTTCTGTAGAATATAAAAATTCTTCCTCTTTCGTCAGGAGATCATACTCTCCAATATGATTTAGATAAGCCCTAATAGGATCAGGAAACTCTCCTTTCCTAAATTCTTCATTATTTTTTTGATCTTCTTCATTTCCCATATTAGAACTCACACATCTTCGCATTTAATTAGTTTGTCATTTATCGAAGACAATAAATTTATCCTTTACTTTCAAGAAATTTTTTAAGAGCATCAAGACCGGATCTGGAATAATAAGTAACTCCACCATGTTGTTCACTACCAACTATCTCTAAATTTGTTCTTACGTCATTAAACGAAATCCCCTCTCTTTCAATTTCGGCTCGTGTCAAACCCCAAGCAGGATCTCGCTTTGATTCTCCCCCCGATGCAGGATTTGAAAGTGGAAGAATTGATGTCGGTTGAGGATTCGAAGACCCCTTATCATATTTTCTTTGAAGCAAGATGCTATGTTCCTTCGCATATTTAATTATTGCTCCTCTTACATCAATTTCTTTTCCAGTAGGGACACCATAACCACCCCTTGTAGTTTTTACAACAGCCCCTTTAAGTTCACCATCGGCGATACCAAGGAGATAACTTCTAACTTCTGGAGCTCGATTCTGCGCTTTAACAGCCAAAATTGTATTTATAACGTAACTCAAGGCTTTAATTTCTAGAGCTTGTTTACTTCCCTCATCATCTCCTTCAATTTTTTCCTTTCTATCCTCTTTCTTCGTTTGTTGTGTAAGCTCAATTCCTTGTGTTTGAGCATATTGTTTAATAATCAAATTTGCCGTTCTTCTACCATAAGGCGAGGCGCTAAATAAAATTGTTCCATTCCTTGTTGCAGCAAGATGTTTTGATAAGTTTTCATCTCCAGATGCTTGAGTAAGAGCATATTTCGCTAAACCCTTTAATTCAGTTTTTGCAATACCATATCGCGCCATAGCGAACCCTGTTAAATGCAAGTATTCTTTGCCTTCTACCTCCCTTTGTAGAAGCTTTGCAGCTTGTTTTTTTATGTCTGCTCTAGGATCTAATTCGGGCGTATTTTCCTTTATCGTTCTTTTTGTATAGTGTCTCTTATGTTTTGTATGATGAGAAGATTCTTCCTTTCCTGAATGTAAGTCTTCTCCTGGAGATAATGCTTCGCTTTGTGCGGGTTCTTGAATTCGTGGAGTTGAAGGTCCAAGTACTACATCTCCCCCCAGTAAAGCCTCTAATCCTTTTTTAGCATCTCCAACATTAATTGTTCCATTATCGATCCCCTCCATTAAGGCTATAGCACCAAAGCCTTTGAGAAAGCTATCAACTGCTTTTTGTTTAGCAGCAACATAATCAATCTTTCTTTTTTCTGGGTTTTCTTCAGTTGGCATTTTTAAAATTAATAGAATGTACAAAATTCAAGGTTATATAAATATGTTGGAATAAATTCACTGTAAAATCATAGTGAAAAAATAATCTTAAAAAAATAAATTGAATATACAAATATAAATAAAATAGGGTAATGCGGAGAGTATGTATTCCCATTAAAGTTTGATGCGTGATTCTTTTATGCTCTCACACAAAGTAGATGTGTTTTTTACCAAAGTTTTAATCATTTTTTATGATAGGTATTTGAATAGTTTTTTACCAAAAAAATCGATGCGTAGAAAGAATTAAAAAGCCTCTATTTATTGTATTTTGGAGGTGATTAGGACCTCAGACTGAATTCTGAGAAAGTTTAAAATGACGCATAAAGCATTTGAATTAATAGGACAGAGAATATTAATAGTTGACCGTGCTCATAGAAATAAAGAAGGAATCTTTCAAGAAAGTGAAAGATTTCAAACTACTGCCGAAGGAGCACCAAGACCTGCTTTAGATTTCATAGAACCCGTATATAATCCAAATTTCGTGGCAGAAGAATTCGCCAAAGGATTAAAACCGAGAGACAGAATAAATCCAGATAATCCTATTTTATCAGTACATTGTGGGATTGACCAATTAAAATTAAGGTACAGAGGAAGAAAAAATAATGCTCAGATCTTTGAAGGAGAATTAGATTATGTTCAGGCAGCTTTATTTAATGATGGTAATTTTGAAGTCTATAATAAATACAGAGCCCAATTAAAAAGAGCTGGTTTTAAGATAGATTAATTTGGCACGATAAACCCTATCTAGCAAAAATGATAGAGCTGCTGAAAGAGAAAAAGGATTATGGTTAGATGATTTTGTTGGCATAAGCGATTTAATGCCTAGATCTAAATCAAAACAACTCGGGTAAGCGTAGTCATCTCAAAAAAGTAGTTCGTTATAAAAGGTTATTTTTAGGATATATTAGTTTACACCGAACCGAATAAGTTTGTTCTACTAAAATTAAATATTATTTTCTATAACTTCTTGGAAATCTAAAAAAAGATACAGTTTCGTTATTTGCCAAATATGGAATGTTATAATCTCCTAATTCATGCTCTACTCTGTCTCTTAATGGAAAAGGGAATTCAATTGGTTTCACAGGTAAATTACCTTTAGAAAGTTCTTCTAAATCAAATCTTTTTCCAATTCCTGTCTGAATAGTTTTCATCCTAAATAGTTCACCTTGTTTTTCATAACAAAATTCAACAAACAGGTGTGATTCGGGAGAAATATCAAGACCGTGCCAATAAACCTTGCCTCTTTTATCAGGTCTTTTTATATCCATTGATAATTCTATTCCTGCTGCTATACCATCATCATAATTCACTACTAGACGAGTTTTATTTGTAAGCATTGGTTTAGAACGTCCGTCATCTGTTTCCCTCTTTAAATAATTATGGGTAAAAATCCACCTATGTTCAACATCACTAAATAACAAAATCTCTAAATGAGCTTCCCCATAGGGCAATTCAATCTTGTATTCTCTTGGAATTTTTTTTACCATTTTACTCTTAGAATTCTAAGGCGATTCTCTACCATCCCCTCCGAAATCTAATAAATAATGGCTTTTTAATCCTTACTCTCCCTCATTTTGTAAATATATGCCAAACTAGTATAATGCGGGGGGTAGGATTCGAACCTACGAAGGCACTAAGCCGCAGGATTTCTTACGAAATCCTGTAATGGAGTTCTTCTAATGAAGAGCCGACATCTTAAGTCCTGTGCATTTGTCCACTTTGCTACCCCCGCACACAAGAACCAAAGTTCTTAGATTCCTATACGAGAGATGGATTAAAAACTTTTGGATTTAACAAAAATCATCAACACCGATAATTTATTAAGTAAGCTGTTTTTTTATATAAATGGATAAACACGATTTAAAGATTGCAATTGCGGATGATCACGTCGACACCGTAACCTCGATTTCTAATTATTTAGAAGGAAATGGTATTAAAACAGTTTGGGCTTATACGGCCGATGATGCTATTAATTTATGCAAGAAAGAACATCCTGATCTTCTTGTAATCAATTTCAAAATGGAAGATTTAACTGCTCCAGAGATTGCACATCAACTATCTTTTCAAAAAATAGTTTTTATGATAAGTCGCGATTTTAATAAAGAATTACCTAAATCAGAAAATATACTCGGTACAATTTATAAGCCAATAGATCCCTACGCGTTATTAGAAGCAATTCTTAAAATGTTTAAGGCTAATTAGCCCCTCTTATCATTAGAGAAACAATAATTCCAACAACTGTTAATATAATAACGATTAGTAAAGCAATAACTGCCCATGAAAACGCTCCGGTCCCAGCTCTGTATGCTTGGTTATCATAACTTCCATTTGAGTTGATGTACATTTTACCCTTTCCGTCATCAAGCGCTCCTGCATTTTGCGAGTTTAAGTATATCGCATCAGCATCAGTGAAATAGCTATTATTCAGGTATGTATTTCTACTATATTGACTTGCACTATTTCCATCATCACGATCATCGTTATCATCATTATCGTCGTCATTATCATCATCGTCATCGTCATTCCCATTATTGTCTTTAACACATAATGTTAGTCCTCCCCCAAATGTTGCATTAATGAATCTAGCATTATAACGCTCTTGTGACAAGTTTGTAATTACCTCTCCGCAGAATACATCAATTTGATATCTGCATGAAGGCACATCAGGAGATACATCGACAGTCGCATGTGCACCAATAGTTAAATGTTCAAAATCAAACAATTGCTGATTGTCTATATTGCTATCAAAAGCCTTATATGTAGCAACTCCAACGTTGAATGATTGATTAGCATGATTTACGATTACAGCAGTTGTACTATTATTTCTTATGAACGCTTGCAATAAGCCGGCGTTCTTTGCTTCTATGCAACTCATGGTTCCATTATGATCTGTGTGATTTCCTCCGCTATTCACGCAATAACTCTCTTGTGTGCCAGGCATTACGCAAGAATCTTGTGTTGTTGGATTATTATCATTACAATCGTTGTTTGAATCACATCTTGCACATCCACCTTCAGAGCATGCAAACTCACATTGATCAACTTGTGTTGGTAATATATCGACTTTACAGAATGAATTTGTAGTTCCAGCATTTACACAAGAAAAATCTTGGAAGTTCTTTTTAACATTACTTGCAGAACAAAATTCCTCTCCAATAAAACCATCAATTCCACAATCATTATCAGATGCACAGTTGATTGCAGTATTTCTACATTGACTTATATTTGTTCCAGGATTAATACATTGATCAACGGTTAAAGGATTATTATCATTGCATTGAGCATCAGAGTTACATCGTGGTCCTTCCTCATCAATGCATAATCCATTTGAGCACATGAAATCACATTTTTCTACTGTTCTTGTTTCATTCTTAACCTCACAAAAACTCTTCTGAGTGCCTGGATGCTTACAAGTGTATGAAGCATAAGTCCCCTTCACTTTATCTTCTGAACAGAACTGATCAATAAACCCATCAACACCACAATCAACATTCTTTCTACAAACAGTTTCATTTCCAGAAGGCGCAGTTCCTGTCTCTTTGCATTGAATATCTAAGAAGAATCCATCACTTCCGCCTCTTACTGTACTAAACCATGTTGCTCTGCTTGTATTTATTTCAACAAATACCTCGTCTTCATCAGGATTACTAAGTTTGTATTTGTCATTTCCTTGAGATTCAAGTTTACTATTTTTATGCATTTTATCATTTTCAAATCCAGTTATAATTGCATTATCTAATAGTATTTCAGCAGCAACTATATCTTCACTCCCTCCGCTTCTATACTCTCCAAATAATAAGAATCTTAACTGTCCATCCATTCTTTGAACAGAAATCCCCGGAACATCTTCTGGAATATAACCATCCGTAATAAATTTATCATTATCAGATAATCTTATAGAATCGTTCTCTCCATATTGTTCCCCATCAACAAAAATTCTTCTTTCTAAATTACCCTCTCCATTAATATCAGCTCTTATGAAATTAATTCTTAATGCGGCATCTGTTAAACATGAGTCATCTCTTTCCATATCTTCTTCACTAACACATTCAGCATTAAAGCAAACTTCACTATTCTTACATTCATCTACTTTCTTTTCTTCTGTTTTATTAGTGCATATAGCGTCTGACTTTCCTTTATTTTTACATTCATATTTAACATAAGTATCCATTACCTTGTCATGTTGATTTTCAAAATAACAAAACTCTTCTCCAACAAATCCATCAGTACCACAATCGCTATCTTTAAAGCATGCAATATTTTCAGAAGTTGTATCATCAGCGCTAGTAACAGTTCCGCTTGCAACAAAAACTAGTGCCAAAATTCCACATACAAATAATGTTAAAATTATTCCTTTACTCAAATTCATAAAATGGTAGCGCAATAAAAACTATATAAACTTTTCGGTAGTAACACTACCATTTTTTTAGTACTAACTGATAGGGAAATTTAAGTGAGATAAAACATTTCACGTCGGTAAAATTTATGAATCAAAAAACTATATCTCGTGATCTATTTTATCCAAAATTTCATCTATCTTTTTAGTTACATGACTTATCACTTCACTTTCAGATGCTCTTGGATTTTTTTCTTTGTATCTCATTGCATGTGCAGCACCCGAAATGACAGCCATTTTTATTCTCTTTTTTTCATTTGCCATAATTCGTATAGGAATGTAAAGACCCTTATTTTAGTGTACCTGTACTTTTAGTATAGGAATGTAAAGACCTTAAATGAGTTGTACTTGTACATCTTGTTATAGGGTTCTAAAGACCTTGGTCTTTAAGGTTTAAAAGGTTTGTTGTAGTCAAGATATTTTAGCCAACTTGTCTAACTAATTCGATAGGAATCTCTACCATTTTTGCAATTCCACCAAATCTTCGCTTAAACGATCTTCTTATATGGTCATCTGTTGTAAGGCGATCCAATTTGTCTCCCAAAGGTCCTATAAATCGACATAAATGATAAGCGAGAACATCCGCATGACGAATTAAAGGAGGCGAATGATAGAATTTCTTTTTTCTTTTTTTCTTTTTATCGTCTTTTTCATTTTTTTCAGATTCTGTATCTCTTATAGAAATTTTAGGATAACTTTCAATAAGAAAATTCCTTTCTAAATTGGGCAATGAGGCCTTCATATAAAATTCTTCTTTAGGATGCATCTCCCCATCAATATACAAGCACACTTTTTTTACGTAAGGATGACTTTGCAGAAAATCACCAATCAAATAAGGCGCAATTATATGTATATTACTACTTCTTACTAAAGTCGCAGTGTCTCTGAGGATTGCAAAACTAAAATATCTCCCTTCTTTTATCCACTCTCGAGATTCTTCATGTCCTTTTTTACCCTTCTTGTATTTCTGTATGTATGCAATCCCATCATTCTGATAGAAAGAAAACACAGCAGCAACAATAGAACCTTTTTTTTGACGAGATCCGCTCGGCACATAATTGCCTTCATCAATCCCGACATGAACTACCTCTCTTTCGAGCATTAACTAACCATTTAAAATGAAGTTAAAAGCTTTATTGTAATGAATACCTCGCTTTATAGATTATAAAAATCATAGAATTTTGAGCATGGGGTACTTGTGCTTGCACAATTTAGTATAAGAACCTTAGTTACAGCATAAAAAGGTTTAAATAAAAGTTCGTTTTAAATTATAGGTAAAAAAATGAGGATTAATGGAACATATTGAGAAATTAAAGGCTGAATTGAGATTAAGAGGATTTTCCCCGCTTACTTCTAGAAATTATTCTTTTTTCGTATCAAAGTTTTTACAAAAAAGCAACAAACAGGTAGAACAGTTAAATCAAGATGATGCGAAATTATATCTCTCAGAAATGTTCGACACAAAATCAAAAAACACGATTATGCTTGCAATGGCATCATTAAAATTCTTTTATACAGAAATTCTAAAAAAAGAGTTTGGAGATATAAAAACTCCAAAGAAAGACAAGCAACTCCCGGAAGTATTATCTAAAACCGAAGTAAAAACTCTTATTGATTCTGCAGATAATGAAAAATCTCGTCTTATAGTATCCCTGCTTTATTCAGGAGGATTAAGAGTTTCAGAATTGGTAAATCTAAAAGTTAACGACGTTAATTTTAATGATAATACAGGATGGGTGCGCAGAGGTAAAGGTGCGAAAGATAGACTTTTTACTCTCTCTTCTTCACTTTCGCAAGATCTTAAATCCTATTTAGAAGGCCGCGATCATGTTTATATTTTCTCTAAAGAAAAACCTCTAACAACCCGAAACATTCAAAAAATTATTAATGGTACTAAAAAAAGAGCAGCAATCAATAAAAAAGTTACACCACATACGTTACGCCATTCATACGCTACGCATTTATTAGAATCTGGCGTCGACATAAGACTTATACAAACATTACTTGGTCACGCAAATTTAAACACGACGCAAATGTATACTCATATTTCAACAGATCAAATAAAGAAAATTCAAAACCCATTAGATTCGTTAAATAATTAATTTAAAAATATTCAATAAACACCTTTTTTTCTTAACCCATATTTTACATAACCTTTTCCTCTACCCTCGACTACAAAAACAAAACATCTTGAATCTCCAAAATCAACTCTAAATGAATTCGCATTCATCGACATCGCTTTTTCATTAATACCTATTTTTTTCGCTAAGTTGCTTTTATCAAAAGTTTCTCCAACATGATCTAATAAATATATTAATAACTTACATTTATCACTACCTCCTGTCGTTCCCCTCGCATCAGGGCTTCCTACATGAAAAGTAACTTTTTTACTTCCATCACCCTGTATAGTTACTTTTCGGTACACATCCCCTCTATATCTTATGACTTTACCGTTGTTTTGGTTCATTTAGAAATTATTCGGAGCAACCTAATAAATATTTAGATAGTACATTTAACGATAAGACTTCTGTCTCTTCGCTCTAGCTTTAGAATCGCCGGGTTTACGCGCTTCCTTTCTTCTTACGTCCTCAACTATCATGTTTCTATCATATTTGATAAATGCTTTCTTAAGAACTTCAGATCCGGTAAGAACAAGCAAAGCTCTAGCAATTGTTAACCTAGAAGCCTCAATCTGAGCTTCTCTTCCTCCACCGTGTGTTTTCAAGTATAAATCATATTTTAATGTATCTCCCATTTCTCTTTCATATATTTTAAGCGGCTCTGTCAAAGCTAATTTATGAAATAGGTTCAATTCTGTATGTGGTAATCCGTTATAGAAAACTTTTCCATTTCCAACCTTTAATCTTAACTTTGCTATTGCTGTCTTTCTTTTTCCAGATATTGTTTGCCCAAGTAATTTGTCTACCATTTTAAAGTAATCTAGAAACCTCGGACAATTTAATTGCTTTAGTCTTCAATTCTTTTGCCATGCTTTCTTTTTTTACATTTTCAAATTCTTTTGGAACATCATTGTAACAAATAACTCTTTTCAAAGCATCTAGTCCTCTTCCCTGTCTATATGGAAGCATTCCTCTTACTGTTCTCTTCATGATTTTTTCTGGAGTTTTAGAGAAATAAGGCCCCCTTTGTGCAGTTCCTCCTCTTATTCTAGTTTGATGATAACTCGCCATGATATTTGCTTTTTGTCCGGTTATTAATGCTCCATTACAATTCACAATTATTACCTTATTATTTAGTAAAGCCGCTTTAGCTGCATAACTCGCCACTCTTCCAAGAGCACCACCTGCTGCATCTACTACTATTGTTTTTTCAGTTTTCATTTTATTGTATTATTTTTACTCCCTGAGCTTTAGGATTTTGTTTTATTTCGTCTAAAATTGAAACATACTCCGATTTATTCTTCTTTATTTTCTCTTCAGCTGATTTTGATACAGATAAAGCACAAATTCTCACTTTCTTAGTTAAATCTCCAGATGCAAGCAATTTTCCTAATAGAATAATTGTGTCCCCTTCTTTCGTTTTTTCATCTATCTCACTTAAATTCATTGAAGAATATTTTCTTGTTGATCCAGACAATTTTTGAGCAACTTTTATCCATGCAGGATTTTTAGTTGCAATTCTAATTGTTTCGACTAAATCTGGTTTTGTTTTATTATGTATTCTTGCTTTGATCATTCTTTTGGATATCATACCTATTCACTATTCTAACCCTATTTAAATGCTTCCTTGTCGAAACATTTTTATACTTTAATACACACTAATACACACATCAATGATACGTACAAAAATAAAGAACTCAAGAAAGAAAGTAAGAGTAAATATCACAGTAGATAAAGAGGCTTTAGAGAGAGCTAAAACAAAATTAAAACTATTTGGAGGAAAAGTAAGCACTTTATTTAATTCTTATCTCGATGAATTTGTAGAGACAATGGATAAAAAAGCTGACGAGTCCCATAAATCTCTCAAAGACAAATTGAGTGACATAGAAAAAAGGCTCAAGAAGATAGAAGATAAAGAAAAATAATGTTTATAGCTTCGATTACCATCTATTGTGTTGCCTTTATTTCTTTTATCTACTAATAGTAGTAAAGAAAAAGATTTAAATACTGCCTGAATTTACTTACCTTGCTAAAAAGAGCGTGACATGTTGTTAAAAAACGTTCAACTTCATAAAAAAACCTTGTTCTTATTGACGGTATTAGCTGCTACTATCCTCTTTTCTTTAACTTTTGCTGTAGCAGAAAATTGTTGGTCTTATACAACAAATTCAACCTGTTCAGCATCTTCTGGCTGTCAATGGAAGTCCGATAGTTGGGGAAGTTATTGTCAAGAGTTAAGCTGCTGGTCTCTTTACTCTCAATCTGAATGTTCTTCGACAAATGTTCCCGGAAAAAATTGTTCTTGGACCACTGGAGGAACCTCTTATACTTGCGATCAAATAAGCTGTTATGGACTTTCTGGAACAAGTGCTAATTCTTGCGAAAATAACAGTTTGGGGAAATCTTGTTCATGGAGTGAATCCTGTTCTAACACGGGAAGTTCATCTGCATCTTGCTGGCTATACAATAATCAATCTTCATGTTTAAATGCAACCGGATGCTCCTGGGGAAGTTGCTATGAGAAAGGATGTTCGAGTTATAACGCACAGTCTAGCTGTAATGCTGCCAAAGATTGGAATGGAAAGAATTGTACCTGGGATACTTCTTCAGGGAGTGGCTATTGCACACAAAACGGATGTTGGAAATATAATAATCAGACTTCGTGTAATACGGCAACAGGGATAAGTTGTGAATGGAAATGGAACTCATGTCAAGAAAAAAGCTGTTGGAGTTTTGATTATACAAATGAAGCAACATGTGAAAATAATTCAATTGGTACTGCATGCGTATGGTCTGGTAATTTCTGCAATTCAGATTCATGTTGGGCAGCTTCGACAAACTCCAGTTGTTCAGCTAAAACTGGCTGTCAATGGAGATCTTATACAACAAGCGGATGGTGTTCTGAACTTAGCTGCTGGAATTATGACTTAAATAAAGGCGGAAGTCAGAGTGCGTGCGAGGGCAACTCAACAAAATACGGTCTTAGCTGTATATGGAGCAATAATGGTTGGTGCAATAAAGACTATTCTAAAGTAAGCTGTTCAAACCAAACTACTGAGAAAAGTTGTCTAGACACTTATTATTGTTGGTGGGAATACAATAATTATAATGATGTATCCGCGGGAGGAAAATGCAAAGAGCCTACTTGGGGAACAGGAAACTTCAGTTCAGGAAGCATATTAAATGAATGGAATCCGGGTTGTTATATATTCGACACTAACTCAACAAAATGTAATAATATTTTAGGATGTAATTTTACATCAAATATATGCGACGAAAGAAATAATGATTATGGAATTAATATTACTTCTCATGGAATAAGATGTTCTTATCTTAATGATTCTGATTTATGTAATAATATAGCTTCTTTATCAACTTGTTGTTCTTGGAATGGGACACTATGTAATGAAAATAAAGCTTCTAATTCATGTTGGAGTAATTTAAAACAAACACCAAATAATGAAAAATCCTGTGAAGATGCACTTGGAGTGAAAGAGTGTACTGACATATCCGGTGATCCTTGGTACATGCCTTGTAAGTGGGAGGGAACTAATGAAAGTGGTAGTTGCAAATTTAAAGCAATAGATGTCTTTGGAAATTCTTCACAGAGTATAGTAAAAATAGAAAATAAGAGAAATTGTGAAGCTGCAGGAGGAAAGTGGATAACAGAAAACTATTGTGAAGGAAATGTTTCTGTTCCAACAGGAAGATGCGAATATAAATTTAATGAAGAAGATAATTGCGATAAAGCGTGTTTTGCTTGTGAGCTTAAGAATAGCAATGGTGAAACTGTAAATTCAACAAATGCGAAAGACGCATGTACTAATTCTAAACTTGGTTTTTGTGAATTTAGTGCAGACACATCAGCTCCAAACGGTATCGGATTTTGTGATGCTAAAAATGAGTGGAAGAAAGGTATAGCTGGTAATTGTGACAGTACGTGCGGAGATTGTACTTTCAAAGGAGATCCTAATAATAATGATACAAAAAAACGTCCTAGCTACTATTGCGCACAAAGCGATGCAAATTCAGTAGGTGGAGGTTGTAAATGGCTTTCTGATAATAGTACTAAAACCGGCGGATATTGTGTTAATCAAGGTGAGAAAACTTGTGAGGAAGAATGTGATCGCTGTGATACTCAAACATTATGTGCAACTAAGGGAAGAATTTCTCTAGCCAATCAAACTTCAGGAAGCTGTAAATGGCAAGGATCAGAAGAAGATGGAGTATGTGTAGCAAATATAGTAGGAGATGTTGAAGTTTGCTGGAATGGAAAAGACGATGACAACGATGGACTAACTGATTGTGCCGATGGAGGATGTTATACTGACGATGATTGTGGTTTTGTTTCTGGAGGATGTCTAGACACAAGACTTAACACAAGTACTGCATGTACTGCAGTTGATGGATGTGAATGGGTAGTAGATAAGTGGGGCAATTGGTGTGATTTCAAAGGATCACAATGTTGGAAATTCGACAATAATGAAACCGATTGTGCTGGAATAAAAACAGCAAATGAAATTGTTAACTTTACTACAGCTCGTTATTTGGTAAATAATGTAAATGAAAGTAAAACATTTACTTTATCAAACATAAAAGGAGGATGGGTTGTTGGTTCTATTACAATGAAAAATAATACGGGGGGTGTTTCTATTTCATCAGGAAACTTTACAGTAGATTATACAGCACGAACGATATCATTCAAGAATAATACTTATATGGTTACTTACATAAGTAATATAACAAATGTCACGTATCAGTATTATCTCGATTCTGCGAGATCAAACTGCGAATGGAGTAATGGCACTGGCAGTGGATGGTGTGAACGTGATTGGTCAGCCGCTGAGCAATGCATGGGACTAAACAAGACAGGATGTACTGGCAGCTGCTCCTGGAAAGCAGATAGTTGGTGTAGCAGTAGTGGAAATAATACTGATTGGTGTAAGAATTATGGAGGATGGTGTGAACATAATGACTTTAAATCAAAAGATTGTTGGCAATATAGTTCTAATTCTTCATGTTCTGGAATTTCAGGATGTAATTGGAAGAAAGACGAGTGGAGCAAGCCTTATTGCGAAGTAAATTGGAGTGGAAATTGTTGGAATTACACATCATCAAGTGCATGTGGTAATGTTGAAAGTTGTGCTTGGCGAACAAGTAGCTGGGGTGGATGGTGTGATAGTAAATTTGGTCAATGTTGGTCACAATATAATCAAACAGCTTGCAATGCTGTTTCTACTGTAAGTTGCTCTTGGAAGAATTATTCAGGATATGGAACATGTGAGCCTTCGTGTTATGGTGCAAGTTCGGAAAATGCATGTACTTCCTTAACAGGAGGGTGTGTTTGGAAAGCCGAATCTGGTTGGTGTGAGGAAACTGCGAGTGCTGTTTGTTATAATTCCACGAACAATAACAATCAAAATAATTGTCAGTTAACTGCTGGATGTAGGTGGAATAATCCCGGATGGTGCAGTGCTAAAGGTGGCGGATTCAATCCAGTAGCAGGAGTTTCTGGAGGAGGAATAGGTACTAGTTTTGGAGCAGAATGTTACAAATATGACGGAAACCAAACTTTTTGTACAAATAAAACAGCAATTAATATAAGTTGTGGATGGACTGTAAATCCAGCTCCAGCATGCCAACCTAATTGGGGTAGAGATTGTTGGAAGTATTCAACTGCTGATTGTACAGCAGCAAACGGTTGCTGGTTTAAGAATGATTCTTATGGAGCCTGGTGTATGAATCTAGTCGATGAATGTTGGAATAATGCCACATTAACTAATAGCTCTACAGCATGTAATGCAAATCCATATTGTAATGCAACAATTTACGGATGTGAGTCATCTTGTTCTTCTCATTCAACAGCAGCATCTTGTGGAAGCGTCGCAAATTCTGCATGTAATTGGAACTCTGGGTGGTGTACTCCTTCATCTGTAAATGAATTATTTAATAATATAGAAGGAGGGGAGGCAGTAGTTATTGCTACAGATACGTGTGGAGAAAGTGCACTTCAAGCATCAGTAGATATATGTGGTGTTGGAATGAAAGATATGGGGGATGCATATGGATTTGGAGCAAAAGTCTCTAACTTTGCAAACTCCAGCATTTGTAATAAAGAAAAGCTAGGGAATACACCAACATCAGTTTCTGGAACTGGAAATGAAACTACTAGTTTAGTAGTTTATCTAGATACTGATGGCTCAACAACCGGAGGCTGTGCACCCGATGATAATGTTTCAGCTACAGGTTATGAATTCAAGTTGCGATATGATTCTGAATGGAACGCAAACACTTCTAAAGCTGCGGAAACATTTACTGCTTATAAATGTGATAATTCTAAATTTGTAGCTACAAACATTAAACTAAGTATTTGGAAGAAGATAATGTGTGCAGATATAAACGGCCCGATGATAGCAGTTAAAAAATCGGAATTATCTGAGTTTCCAACACTTTATGATTCAGACAAAGATATGAGAGTGTATGTTGCTACAATAGGAAGAACAGGCAATACTACAAGTCCAACTGACACTGCAGGCCCTGGATGGATAACTCCTGGATCTGTAGACTTTGAGATATCAGATTCATTTTCATATGGCGCAGATACGGCGAAATTTGAAGATATATTAAGCAAAGGTTTTGTACAACATGAGGATTGTTTCAACAGTGTCGATGACGATGACGATGATAAAACAGATTGTAATGACTGGGACTGCCAATATTCAAGTAAATGTTCTGCTAAAGGAGTTAATGCTGCAGGTTATGTCGATACAAGCACACCTCAAGTAACAGGAGTTACAGTTGAAGAGTATCATGACGCAGCTTTAATAAAATATGACACTAATAAACCATCAAATGGAACTCTTGAATTTTATGGAAATGATTCTAATTGCTTAACATTAAATGCCACAATCTATGATGTAGGAATAACAAGTAGTAATATAAGAGATCAGAAACTTTGGCACACTGCTGAAATATACAAAGGAAACGAATCGTTAAGCTATGCATTAACTAATGATACAGCATACTATTACAAGTTGAAAGTTTGTGATAATAATAATAAGTGTGCCATTAGTAAATGTACATCACTTGTAACTGCACCTTCAAGCTCCAAGTGTGGATTCTGTAGTTTTGTAGTGAGAATAAAAGCCTCAAGTTCGTGGGATGTTTTGTATGATATAGATCAAAATGGAGTTTATGAGCATGAGCAAGGAGCAGTTTGTGGTCCTAATGCAGGAATGAAAGTTAATTATACTGATGGCAGAAGAGCAAATGTCAAACTTGCAAAAACAGATAATTCAGTATACTTTGAGTTCATTAATGTCTCATTAACAAAGACAGGATTAAATGATAAAGTGCGTTCAATCGCAGAGTCCGGGGACATAATAGGAACAAGCTCAGTAGTAGGTCTAACTTCAGAGACCAGAGACAAAATAATTGATAATCTACATCCAGAAGTTTGTAGAATTAAAATACCTTTCACATCAGGAACTTCATGTGATACTCTATATCACTGCGACGACAATGGAGAAAATTGTATACAGAGAACAGATGCAACCTTGCTCGATTCATCAAACTGCGTCTGGCAAGTTCCAAATTGCGAGTTCTCCACATACAGAGAAGCCCTAGCATCATCAGATTCAGGCTCTAGCTCTTCAAGTTCTGGTGGCGGTGGAGGAGGCGGGGGCGGCGGTGGAGGAAACACAACAACTAAAAAGAATGCAACTTCAACTGATACAACCACCTCCGGTATAACTGGGGATGCAGCAGGAAGTGATGGAGCTAATAATGATAATTCTGATCAAACAGAAGAAGATAACAATGCTCCTTCGTCAAGCAAAGGCCTTATGATGGGAATAATTATAGCGATAATTGTAATAGTTGTTATCGTTGGTGTCGTTATAGCTGTTCGTTCCCGTTCCCTTCGTTCCCATTTGAAACATCATTAATTTTTATTATAATTTATAAACTATTGTTTATAGCAGAGAACTTAATAATATACTTTTTTATGTGGAGTTATCACCTTTTTAATTAATCTAAAATAGAAACATTTAAATAGAAAATAAACACCGAGGAAGAAATGGGAAATATTCGAAATACTTTAACAGCAATTTTCTTAAGTAGTCTATTAAGTTTTTCAGGCGGATGCAGTAGTAAAAATAAAACAATTGATACAGAATATATAAGTGGAACAGTATTAGAAGAATCGAGTATAGGAGAAAAAAGGTTCGGAAATTATACTTACTCTGTTAAGTTCAGAATCGATAATGGAGAAGTTTATATATTTGCGATAAAGCCTTCAAATGCTCATCTAAATTCAGAAAGAAAGGATTATTCTAGATTAGAGGCACTCAATTTAGCAATAGAAGAGGGAACTAAAATTAGAATAGACAAGAGATATTTTAATTCCGCTCTTAAAGGAAAAGTAGGATCGATTTATGATCATAGATTAGAAGTTCTAGGTAAAGATTAATTTTAAAATATCATTAAATAAGTTCTAGCATATAAATCATTAAAAACCCCTCATCTTTTTATAGGATAAATGAATAAAATTCTTCAGAGTATTAGACCAGTTGTTGAATATGCACAACATGTAAGAATAAACTTCTCCGCTCTTGAAACTTTTTGTTCCACTTTCCAAGGTCTTAGCGAGATTAAGCCTTTTTTTGTTTCTCCTTCTCTCACTGCAGATCAAAGAATGCAACTTTCTCTTGTTTACAATGCAGTAAACTTTTGTTATTGGGGAGATCCTAAATGGACTGTTGAATATCAGGGAAAAAGAACTGGTGGTGCCTATGGAATGAAAGCTTGTTTCTTACGAGCTTTAGAAGAAGGGCATTCTATGCTCGATACTTCATATTTAAGAAAACTTGATCAAAAGACATTTGATAACATTGTACGCGGAGTAGGCGAGTTACCTCTTTTTGGACGGAGAATTAAATTTTTACGTGATTTAGGAAAGATTCTAGATGAAAAATATGAGGGACAAGCAAAAAATCTTGTAGCTTCTACAGAAGAAGACGCTATTAAACTTCTTGATAATTTAACAACAAATTTCTATTTTTATGATGACGCTTCAAATTATCATGGAAATAAGGTACTATTTCATAAGAGAGCACAACTTTTTGTTCATAATATACACCATATCATTCAGTCTCAAAGTCAAGAACACCGAGGTCTTTCTCAAGTTGATGAATTAACAGCACTTGCAGATTACAAGGTTCCTCAACTTCTGAGAAAATTAGGGATAATAACTTATTCCCAATCTTTAGCAAATGCAATTGATGCTAAAGAAACACTTCCTGCTCATAGCGATGAAGAAATTGAAATTCGTGCCTTTACCATTGAAGCTGTAGATTTAATGGTGCAACGCCTTAAAGGAAAATTTCCAACTTTAAATGCCATAGATCTCGATCACTTTATTTACTTAGAAAGCAAAAAAACTCCAAGTGGTCAAGAAAACGACAAACCCCATCATAGAACGCTAACTACAGCTTACTAGAACATTATTTAAAAAATTAGATTACTTCCATCTCAAAATTTCTTAATCGGCTAACTTCAACTTTCGTCAATTCTTGACTCATTTTTGCTCTTTGTTCATACTCATTAATTACATCACTACAAATATGAAGAGCTGTACGATCATGAAGATAAATGTTGGGAGCAAAGTCTGGGGCGTTTATAAATTTTCCTGCCAAGAACTCAAGCCCATATTCAACAGTTAATATCGGTTCTTTTTTCTCAGTTTTCTTAAGTCGTTTTCTAAATAAACCTTCCTTTAACTCAGTTTCTTCAAGTATGCGAGAGAATTTAACCCTCTCCAAATATCTATCATGAATGTGTTCAGGCGCCATTATTACTCTTAATGGAGAATATGCCTCTTCAAGTCTTCTTAATAGAGCCTTATGAAATTGATCTTTAAAGCATTTTGCATAAGTTATTCTTAACTCCATGGATGGACTAGCTCCATGTTCTTTTAATTTTTTTCTCACTTCATCATCAGATGGACAAACGATTCCTATAGCTTCATCAATAAGTACTCGAGAAATTTTCTGAGCATCGGCAAATTCATATAATCTAGATATTCCTTCACCTGAAATACGTTGTGCATTATGGACTTTTAATGCATCATTATATACTTGAGCAGCATGCCTTACTTGATCTCTTGTCTCTAACTCTGCAACTTTATAAATTACCCTTCTTATTTGTTCATCGCTTAATCTTCTTTCAGCAACATATTGCTTATTTCCTGTTTGAGTTGTTTGAACTGTTTTTTTATCTCCGGTAGTTCTTTCTTCTAAATCTTGAGAAGGCTTAGTTTGTTTTGCTACTATTTCTGACATAAAATTTTAGAAATACTTGCGTATTTAAATCTACCTATTTTAGCGTTTTCTTTTCTTGTTCAAGTCTATACTTTTCTTTATCTAATGAGTATTCTAATTTTCTTTGTAATGTCAAAATAGATGTCGCCATTTCTCTCATTTCGGGTGTCATAGGTAAAGATCTAGAAGTCAAGTCTCTTTGGAAACTTATTTTGTTATCTTCAGCAAACCACTGAATATCTCTGCCTGTAGAATCTAGAATTGCATCAGCTATTCCATCATTATTATAATCAATTATACGTCCATGAGTTAACGTAGAGCCCGCATGAGTAGCATAACTATCAGGACTCGGTTCTTTAACGGGTGAACATCCCAATAAACAATAGGCCAATCCAATCATTCCTAATTGCTTTAAACTTTTCATAAAAATCTTCTTAATCATTAGTTTAAATAGTTTATTGTATCAAACAAAGAATCTCTTCTTACTTCGCCAATTCCGCATCTATTGCAGCTTGGAAAGCTGAATAAGGTTGAGCTCCACTAATTTGAACTCCATTAATAAAGAATGAAGGTGTTCCCTGAACTCCTGCAGCACTCCCTTCCTGTAAACCTTGTTGTACTGTTTGAGCAAACTTACCGCTGTCAAGGCATGTATCAAATTTAGCGCCATCAACACCAGCAATTTCTCTTGCCCATTTCTTCTCGTTTTCAACACTTAATGTTTGCTGATTTGCAAACATTTTGTCATGCATTGCAAAGTACCCTGCATCTCCTTTCTGCTCTCTTACACAATGAGCAGCTTCAGCAGCTTTTTGAGCTTGAGGATGGAAACTTAATGGAAAGTCCTTGAAAACAAGTTTTACTTTTCCAGTGTCAATATAATTTGCTTTTAATTGGGGATATGTTTGTGTAAAATGTCTTCCACAAAATGGACATTGAAAATCAGAAAATTCAACAATTGTTACTTTAGCGTTTGCTTGCCCTAAAGCTGGAGCGCCCTCAGTATTCACCGTAACTCTAGATGGAGCGGCGCTTGGTGATGGTGTTGGATTATTAGTTGGCTGAGGAGCTGTTACTGTTGTTCCTCCAGATCCATTATCCAAAACAAAAATGCCTATGGTATTTATGATTGAGAGTACCAGAACAATACCGACGATCCAAGTAAGAACCTTTATTCTGTCCATTTTCACAGTCGAGTGATCAACATTAGAATGATGATGTTCCGCTTTTGTTTCTTCAGCCATATATAGCATTAAAATTTATCCTTTAAATACTTTATGTAGGATTCAAACTTGTCTGATTAACTGAAAATTTTTCTCACAAAATCAGATGCTTCAGATGACACAGTATGTATTCCTGCAACTATTCTTCCACCTGCAGGAACATAAACTTTTTTTCCAGCCTTTTTTCCTATAAGATTTGTTATTTGTCGAGCAGCTTTCTCAACACTTATTCCATATCTTTTAACTAAATAAAGATAGGCTTCATATCCTTTACTTTCAAAAAAGTTGGTATCCTGAATTAAAGTTGGAAAAACATCAGTAACTCTTATGTTTCCGATACCATAACTTCTCATGTCCTTACGAAGAGTTTCAGAGAATGCGCTTAAAGCCGCTTTAGACATTGAATACGCAGCATGCTCTTGAGGTCTAACCTCCCCAGCAATAGAATTGATATTAATTATCTGCCCACCACGAACTTGCATGTAATGTAATAAAGTATTAGCACAAACAACTGCTCCGAAACAGTTTAGATCATGCATTCTTTTAAACTCACTAAACGTGGTATTCATTGCATCTTCCGCTAGCCCCTCTCCAGCATTATTAATTAAAACATCTGGCGCCCCAAATGTTTTAACTGCAGTTTCTAAAGATTCCCTTGTTCTATCCCAATCTTCCTCATTTCTTATCTCCAAATCCAAAGGGAGAACATAAGAGGGTGCTTTTATACTCAATTTCTTTGCAATCTCATCAAGTGCTGGTTGTGTACGAGCAATAAGAATAGTTCCATATCCTCGCGATGCACATTCTTCAGCAATTGCTTTCCCTAATCCTCGCGATGCACCCGTAATCCATACCGATTTTGTTTTATGTCTTCCATTTCTTCCGTGATAATTAGCATCGCTCTGAATAGTAGGTAAAACTAAAGCATCTCCGGCCATTTCAGCGTTAACTCTACTAAGTTCAATTGCCATTTCGATTTGAACGTTTTTCCCACCAGAATCCTTCCCTTCCATCTTCCTCTCAATATTCTTGATTTTTAAACTTTTTCTTTTGCCAACCTCGATAAATTATACGGTGCTTTCTTAAATAGTTTTTCAAGACCCATATTACTATTCGTAAAGCTTAATGATCATCTAACAAATTCTACATCACTTAAATTCTCGAAGAAGTCTTCTCCGGTTAGAAATTTAAAACCACTACGTTTAGCTAAAAAATATCCAATACAGTCAACATAACTCAATTTTCTTTTATAATTGGCTTTTCTAAACTTTGCAGCTTCTTTAGCTATATTTTCATCAATACCTAAGAAGGAAAAATCAAACTTTTTTAAAATTTCATTAGCTTTATCTTCATTAAAATTGGATAATAAATAAAAATAAAATTCGGAGAGATTTAATGTAGTGGTTAATATTGGATAATCTGAGTAAGGAACATAGCTTGGATTGATCTTAGTAATTTCTACCAATGCATATGTATCAAAAAAGTAACTCATTCGTCTTCTGGCCAGAAAGCCTTATCAACCTCTCTTAATGCTTTTTGAGT
>CAZQLX010000003.1:36782-39028 GCA_964594495.1 Candidatus Woesearchaeota archaeon
GAGTATCGACATTTTTAAGGGCTTTGTCTAATCCAAGCTCTTTTGAAATTCTCATCATATCTCCAGCAGTGGTTTTCTTCTTAGACTGGACAGTTATTGTAATATCGGTTCCTTCCTTTAGTTTTTCTTTTTCTATAACTTTTATAGGTAACACTATGCCGTATGAATTTCCCCATTTCTTTACTTTTGTATTTATCTGTTCCACAAGTTATACATGTCTAACTTATATTTAAATCTTTCTTTTCAAACAACTTTTAAGTTTTTTGATGGTATAATGCGGGATAAAGGTATTGACCTACTTGGCATAAACAACCCAATGTCGATATATTTTCGATTACTATTCTGTTTAATTGATTAAAGAGTTTATAAAGAGAGCTGAGACTGAACGGATATAATGCAATATATCTAGCATAGTAATTCTTTTAAAAGAGTTGTTGTATTAAATTATATGCAACTTCAAGTAAGGCAAGGCGATGATAGATATTTTTCTGGCTACAAAGAATTAGAAAAAAGAGTTTCAAAATTTGAACCAAAAGAAATTAGTATCCTTCTATATTATGCCTTTGATTGGAGAACTCGAATTGGACCTTTTGTTGGTCCAGACTTATCATTAGCAAACGCCGGAGTTAGAGATGTTGCTGGGGCATTGTATTCAGCAGGTCTTAATAATGTGCGTGTTGTTTTCGGTAATTGGAATCCTAAATTTAATTTTCGCTTTGCTAAATTACATGGAAAAACACCAGAAGTTTTTGGAATAGGAAGTCTCCAAGTTAACTCTGCTGATGCCAACTCTAAAATTAAACAAGCAGTCTCTCTTGGTAAAGACCGTCCATTGATACTTGGAGGAGGTCCACATGCAGTATATCAACCATGGAAATATTTCAATATTGATGGAGATCCTGCAATAGGAGTAGATGTAGCAGTCAGAGGAGAACAACCAGTGACTCTTTCTCTAATGGAAGTTCTACTGACCTATCGTTCTATTAAGGGCACCATGCGTGAGGCATTCAATGAAGCCAGAAGAGACAAAGCATTAAATTCTATTCCTGGACTTATGTATATCTCAGAAGATAGATCTCATCTTATCGATACTGGTGTCCCGAGGATGATGTCCAACTATGATGATTTACCTTTAGAAATTATTGGATTAGGTTTATTAGAAGAAAGAGGGAAGCACAAAGGTTTAAACGATGGTCCGATTCCTCTTGATAAATTAAGTAAGAAAGGATTAAAAATAATTTCTACATTAATGAGTAGGGGGTGTAATTTAAGATGTTCATTCTGCCCCATACCTAATCAGCAACAATATGCTTTAAGGTCTAAAAGTTCACAAAGATTAATTGAAGATATAGAAAAGATACTCAAACAAACAGGTATTAACACTTTTTTTGGAACAGATGATAATGCAGCATTTTCGCGTGAAAATTTAGAAAATCAATATGGTGCAATGGCGAGAGCAGGTCTTGGAAGAAAGATTTTCTATGGCACTGAAGCAACAGAAGGGCAGATTTGGGCTTCCCGCGATTTAATTCCTACTTTAAGAGAGGCGGGTGTAAGAGCAATTTGGTTTGGAATAGAAGATTTAACAGCTGATTTAGTTAAGAAGGGTCAATCACCAGAAAAAACAAAAAATCTTTTTGGATTATTAAAACAAAATGACATTCATCCTATGCCGATGATGATTCATTATGATGGGCAACCTCTTAATGGCCCTAATGGTAAGTTATTGGGAATATTGGATCAAGTTAAGTTCTTAAGAGATAATGGAGCCAGCACTATTCAGGTAATGTATCTTGGCCCTAGCACTGGAAGTAAAGATGAGGATAGTCTTTATAGCAGTGGAAAAGTTTTTAGACAAGTCGGAGGTGTCAAGATAGAAGATCGCCATTTTGACGGTTGTCATGTAATTGCAACTGCAGAAGAAAATCCCATAGAAAGACAAGAAAATTTACTAAGAGCCTATCAATATTTCTATAATTCCAGTAATTTGTTACAAGGATTATGGAGAGGTATTCGTAATAAAGATTTATTGAAAGATTTTAGTCCGGTATGGCTTCAGTTATATGGTTTAAATCTTTTACGAATTTCAAGAAAGAATTTGGCTCCTTATAAAAGTGCTCTCGCATCAGGTACTTTTAAAAGATATAGTGAAATCCCTACATGTACTTTACCGATTGTTCAAGCAAATCAATAGGATTATCTTCCTATATTTATAAGCAATCGATACTAACCGATAAACTCGGGTT
>CAZQLX010000003.1:39038-44373 GCA_964594495.1 Candidatus Woesearchaeota archaeon
GTTAAAATGCAAAAAAGGTAAAATGCGGGAGCTAGGATTCGAACCTAGGAAAGCACTAAGCTACACCGGCCTTAACGGTGTCCATTTGACCACTCTGGCACTCCCGCGCATAGTAATCATAAGGCGAGAGATCGTTTTTAAGCATTTTCTTTCTGTCTTCCACGGTTGTAAAAGGAGGACAGAAACCAAATTTTTGCCAAACTTGATATTTTGTGATATGTTTTTGACTTTTTGAATCAATTTCATTAAACCACTTATTCACCTGAACTCCACCGCATATTTTAATTCTATAAGTTTTCTGTCTTGGAAAACCATCTTTTGTTTCTATTCTAGCTTCTCTTGTATCAAAAACGAACTTAAAACCAAACCAATTTAACAGTTCACAAACCTCTTTAATTAAATTATGTGAGGTAGAAACCAATGTAATCCTAATTTGGGTATGATATTTATTATTTTTTATAGAGTAATTGCGTTGACAAGAAATGCTACCATCAGTGTCAATTAATCCTCTAATGAATCTTTTGGCATACAGAATATCATTTTTTATCCAATCAGGGATATTTAATTCATTCTTAACTCCACTAGGAATTCCTAGAAAATTTAGATAAGGTTCTATTTTTACACTTTCTACGGAAATACCATAAAAGTTCATTCTTTTATTAAAAACGAATCCAACAGTCCGGTTAAATAGTGGAATCATAATTTCTTTGTTAAAAAGAGGGGCAATATATAAATCATAATTTTCTCTTTCTTCTCTTAAATCTCCTCTTAATTGAAATCTCATCCGTTTACTATTTTTTCTAGAAGTTAATCCGCCATCACCAAATGATAATCCTACAAGTTCTGCAGTATTTTCATTTCTTTTTACCAACATATTACTAAATAACTGTCTTGAGAATAAAAACTTTCATTTTCATTTGAAAATTACACTAAATACAATAGAATTACTTTATCGCTTTCTCAAACTCATCTAAGTTTTCTGTCAATGCTTCTATTGCCTTTGAAAAAATATCTTTCGCAGAAAGAAGTCCGAAAGATTCAATAATAAAAACCATTTCTTTTGAATCTTTAATCGCATTCTTATCCATTTTATTTATTTCATCTACCGTTTCTTCTTGTAAATCTGCAACCCATATCGCGCCTTTTTTCTCGGCCCTTATTGCACCTTTAGATTTTTGAACAAGTTTGTCTATTTCGGGAGAGGATTTCACTTCTAAGATGTGTCTGTAATAAGCTAATCCAGGAGTATATTTTGCGTGGCTAATTCCTTTTCCAAGTGTTGCAGTTGCTACTAGTTCTAATTTATGCCCTTCCCCTAGAATTGTAATGGGTATTTTTCCATAAACAACTTCTGCGTTTCCTTCTAAATCAGAAGCGCAAACCGTACACGGCCCCGTCTTAGAAAGCTTTAAATCAATTTTAGTTTTTTCCGACATTCCTTTTTCTGTCTTTAATGGAATAAGACCTAAACGATGAGCTAAAACTTCATCATATAAAGCCGAATCATTCTTAAAAATCTCAACTTCATCGATAGCTAGAGTTGGAATTTCAGCGACGCTTCTTCTTATCGCGTTTGCTAAAGACTCTGAAATCTCTCCCTTCAATACCAGTTTTTCTTGTGTATTTTCAATTGTTTCCATTTTACTATATCGAAAAAGAGTGTTTTAAACTCTTCTACCTCTCTTTCCATGAGGTTTCTTAGGCCCTCCTCTTGGAACGCGAGTAGTATCTAAAACAC
The DNA here is from genome assembly GCA_964594495.1 of Candidatus Woesearchaeota archaeon. GTDB lineage: Archaea > Nanobdellota > Nanobdellia > Pacearchaeales > GW2011-AR1 > CAZQLX01. Next base: position 40,777 of record CAZQLX010000003.1, read on the forward strand.
TTATAACCTTGAATCCTTCCTTATCTAAACTTTTTACAGCGGCGTGAGCTCCTGGCCCTATCCCTTCACTTCCTGTCTTTGCCCTCACTCTTACATATAAGCTTGTTATTCCTAAATCCCTTGCTCTTTCTGCCGCTTTCTTAACTGCAAACATAGCAATTGTAGGGTCCGCTTTCAATCTTGAATGCTTTGTTACCATTCCTCCAGAAATTCTTGAGATTGTATTGCCAATCATATCCGTAATATGTATAATCGTGTTGTTTGGACTGCTGTAAATATAAGCAATTCCAGCAATCCCTTCTTTCTTTTTATCTTCTTCTTTTTCTATTTTCTTTTCCTCTACTTTTATTTCTTCAACCATTATGCAGTTACCTCCGTTGATGCGTTATCAGGAGTTTTTTGTTCTTCAACTTTCACTTCTTCTTTCTTCGGTTTTTCTGATTTTTGATTTCTCCTAACCGAAATTAAAGATTCTTCCGAAACTTTTACTAAATAACTCGGAACATTAATTACCTTCCCATCGATTAAAACTTTTTTATGTACTACCATTTGTCTTGCTTGTTTTTCAGTATTGGCTAAATTCTTTTTTACTACAATTGTAGGCAATCTTCTTTCTAATAAATCTGTAAAAGTTAAAGCAAGAACATCGCTAATAGAATTAATTTTTAACCCTAGCTCTCTTAATTTATTGAATAATACTTCCTGGTCCTCAGCAGATTCCCTCGCCAAAGCTTTGGCTCTTCTCCTAAAATAATCGACTTTCGCAATTGTCTTCCAAATTTCTTTCTTATTTTTTAATGCATATTTTTCCATCATCACATTTTCTTCTTTTATTCTAACTGTTTCATACGCCTTTTTTGGCCTTACAAATCTTTTCTTTTTTCTTATCATTTAGCGCCTCCTTTTTTCTCCGGAGCAGGTTTTTTCTTACCAACTGTTGCTGTTTTTTTCTTTCTAAAGTGAGACCTTGTTCTTTGCCCTCTTACTGGTTGTCCTAATCCATGTCTTAATCCTCTGTAACTCTTCATTTTTCTTAATCTCTTAATATCAAAATCTTTGGTAATTTCTAAGTCCGTTCCAAGTAAGTGCTTTGTTTCTCCGGTTTCTAAATCATTTCTTCTGTTTTTCAAATAGTCCGGGACAGGCAATTTTTCTAGAAACGATTCAATTTGTGCGATTTCAGGCTTTGTTAATTCTGAAATCTTTTTTGATATCGGAATAGCTAATCCAACACATATTGCTCTAGAAAGTGTCCATGAAATTCCTTTTATTCTTGTAAGCCCGGTGTATATGTTTTTAGATCCCGGAATATCATACCCAAATATCCTCACTAAAGATTCATACGCGATTTCTTCTTTCTTTGGTTTTTCTTTTACTTCAGGTTTCTTTTCCTGTTGTTTTTTTTCTTTCTGTTGTGGTTTTTCTTCTTTCTTATCTGCCATTCTTCAATATTTTTGTGTAAGTTTACTTTACGAATAAGTTAAATCTCTGCTTTTCCAATAATTCTTCTAAAAGTCTTTTTTCAATAGACTTTTTTGGATCCGGTAAATTGTTAACACGACTTCTTATATCCTCAAAAGATTCAAAGGGTTTCTTTTCCCTTTCTTGGAGGATTTCTTTAGTGTGTTTTTTTCCAAATCCCGGAATTAATTCAATTTGATGTAATCGTGTATTAATTGCCTGAGCATTGTTAAAGAAATCAACAAATTTCTTCTCCTGCTCCGCAACTACACTTTCGATGAAATCTTGTAATTGGATCTTTGCAGTTTCCGTCAACTTATCTTTCGCCAGTCTCCCAGCGATGTAGTATATCTTATCTCTCTTGTCTGGACCTATATAAACTTTTTCTTTTACTTCTAATGTTATTCCCTTTCGTGGAATTAGTTCTAATAGAACTAGAGTTTTAATTCCAATAGCTTGAGCTATCGAGGTCATTTTTCCACCCATCGGATACCCGTAGGGTAGATAATCTAAGATTATTGCATGTTCTTCTTTCTCTGTCATTTTCAGTGTTTTTTAACAATCTCCAATATAGTTTTTGCCTCATCTTCAGTTAAGCTAACATCATTGAATATTTTATTGACATCCTCCACATCATCTGGCATGAAGTCAACAACTTTAACGATATGATCTTCCTTTACTTTAGGATTATTAAGATCCCTTATTTCTTTGGCTATTTTTTCCGATTTATCTTTTGTGCTTTTTCCAAATTTCTTGATATAGTCGGTCATAGCTTTATTTTCCACAGCATCAGACTTAGCCAAATATTCTTTCACTTCAGCAATAGTTAATGGTTGTTTTTCTAAAAATATCATTTCGTTACCTCAATTCTTTTAAGATGAATCGGTCTAATCATATATCTTTTTGGTTTATTAAGATCCTTAATTTCAACTTCATAAGCTTCTCCTCTCTTATCAATAACTTTTCCAGTTCTTCCTTGTATCTTTTTAGGATATCCGAGAGGTAAACTAAGCTCCCTTACTACAGCAACGGAGTCTCCAGTCTTAAAACTTTGGAAATATTTGCTGAACGATATTTTTCCCTTTTCTCGTAATCTTTTGTGTTTTAGCATTAATTTTAGTACAGAAAGCGATTTAAAAAGCTTTTTCTTTTGCTTATTCCTTCTTTGGAGCTATTGCTTTCTCAGAAGTAGCTCCGTAAGAAGGACTATGCGCTCCAATAATTGCCATATTTACAAGCATTTTTTCGGCTGCAAATAAATATTCACTTACTCCTCCCTTGTCTCCAAATGGTACTTTTATTATTGGAGCTTCAATTAATAATCCTTGTGTTGGCATTCCTTCATAAACTCGAGTACTTAACTTAAATGAAGGGTCTGCTAAATGCTTGTAGAATAATGCATGTCTTCCTCTATAACTAAAAATTTCATTTTCTTCCTCTCCTTTAGGTTTATCTATCTCTCGTGCTAGCTGAGATTTTTCTGTTATTTCTTTTAATGTGTCTGTAACATATTTTCTTATTCTATCTTCCTCTTCTTTACCGAGCATGTGACCAGTTAGTCTCGTTAAATGTAGAAGAAAGGCTAAACCTTTTCCAGGAGTTTCGCTTTCGTAACTATGTCTTTGCTCAACACCTCGCATTAAAACATACATCCCTTCATTAGTTCTTCTCCACTCATTTAACTCAGCGTTAGCAATATGAACTCCTCGACTGTTTTGTGATCCAAGAACAGTGCTCCACCACTTAAAATGATCGTCCCTAAGTCTGGCTAAATCAACTTTCTCCATTTATCTATTCAAGGAAGACTCTTAAAAACCATTATTATACTCAAGGATATAGGATTCTGTATTCAACAAAAGTAGTAAATTATACAAATTAGGCCGAATCTGTGATCGATCCTTGATATAAGTTCCCAGACGCTCTCGAGCTTTCCATGTTCGCTTTTATTGCATTAAACATTTTCTCGCCCCAAACACCGACGCCACAAGTATGGCATACATCCATTACAGAACTTTCCTCAATACCATTCTTACAGTATATGCAATGTTTTCCCATCTTTTTTTAACTCCTTATTTCACTAACAGCGCAGGTATTTAAATATTCTTATGAACATTTATTTTCAATAAACCGTAATAT
>CAZQLX010000004.1:0-5074 GCA_964594495.1 Candidatus Woesearchaeota archaeon
TCCTATCCCTATAAAATCTTACTTTTTTCTTTCTCAAAGATCTAACTAAATCAAGATATTTACGCAAAACCTCTATAACTCCCAGTTCATTAGAATATCTTGGAGAAACAGCCAACATAACTTCCCCATTTGCAAGCAATTTTCCATACTTATTTCCCGGTCCATCTGTAATCTCTCTGAAAAAATATTTTTTCTCTTTCTTCCCGCGAGACTTCACAGCGATAGGATACAAAGAACTCTCTGAATCTAGAGTTAATGGAGAAACAATGTCGGATAAAACTTCTACCAAACATTCCAATCTAACATTTTCTTTTTGTTGTCTAATTATTGCAGAATTTAATTTTTTATCTTTTATAGGCTTCATCATGATACCTATATCTCTCAATTATTATAGTTTTAGTGTTTTCATTGATATAATAGATAAGAACGAAATTTCCAATCGACGATTATCTCTCTTTGCATAATTAAACGAGTTTTACGATCATTTTAACTTTTATATTCTAAAGAATATATTCCCAACCAGGCTGCCAAGCCTTTCTCTTTCGCCAATCATTTGCAAAAGCCTCTTCCCAAGTCATATCTTTAAGCAAAACATCTAAAACAAGTTGTGGCGCTTTATGTGCAACAATAGCAACACTCTTTCCGTCATAATTTTTCTTTAAATCTTTTAAAAAATCTTCAATTCTCGATTTAACATCTTCATAACTTTCACCATTAGGAAATTTCTTATTAATAGACTCTTCTTGCATTGGCTCAACAATTTCCGAAGATTTCCCATTATAATCTCCATAATTACATTCCCTTAATCTCTTATCTTGCTTTATCGGAAATTTACCTTTAAAGCTGATCTCAGCAGAATCAACTGCTCTCTTTAAATCTGAACAAAATACCACATCAAACTTCTTATCACCTATTTGCTTTGGCAGTTCCTTAGACTGTTTAATTCCCAAATCGGAAAGTTCAACATCTTTCCATCCAGATGAGATTCCTTTCTCATTATCTTTTGTGGTCCCATGAACAAAATAAGTTATTTTTATTACCATTTATCTTACTCAACAAATATCCCGGGTTTCCCAGGCTTCGCCTTCCCAGCCTTTCCTTCAGGATCATATTTCGCTTTGTCATTAACAGCAAACACACTAACTTTCTTTCCCGTCTTCTTTCCTAACATCTCTGCATTATAATTCCCCTTCTCATTCGGCAACACATACAAATAAACACTCTCCGGTTCCTTCCCTTCCTTCTCTTTCACAATTCGTATAATATTAGCAATATCAGAAACCGTTTTGTCAAACGCCCTCTCCGCCTCTTCATATTTATCATTTATTTTCTTTTCATCATATTCAGGCCATGATGCTAAACTAACAAATCCCTTGCCTCCTCTTTCATTCCATAACTCCTCAGCAACGTGAGGGCAGAAAGGAGCAATTAATTTAATTATTTTAAACAAATCTTCTTTATTCATCTCTTCTTCTAAAGAATCTATTAAAGCTCGTATACGAATTACCGCTAAGTTATATTCCAAATTAACAATATATTGAGTTACTTCTTTAATCGTCTTGTTTATTTTATGTTCCATTTTCTCACTTGTCTTTCCTATTTTTATATTGTTTAATAAATTAAAAGTTTTAATCATAAACTTCCCTAAACTTTCAATTCCAGTACTACTCCACATAGAATCCTTATCTGGGCTCGCCATTGAAACTAAAAATAATCTCAAAGTATCTGCCCCATACTTTTTACTTATTTCTAAAGGATCAATAACATTCCCTCTAGACTTCGACATTACAACTCCATCTTCTCCATGAACCATTCCTTGATTAAACAATTTTACAAATGGTTCATCAAATTTCAAATAACCCATATCCCTTAATACTTTAGTGAAAAATCTAGCATATATCAAATGCATACAAGCATGTTCTGCCCCACCCGTATAGAAATCGACAGGCATCCAATATTCTACTTTCTTTTTATCAAACGGCTCTTTACCGTTTTGAGAATCCGTAAATCTCAAATAATACCAACTCGAATCCATAAAAGTATCCATCGTGTCTGTCTCCCTTCTTCCCTTTCCCCCACATTTAGGACATTCAGTGTTAACAAACTCTTTATTTGTTCCCAAAGGATTTCCTTCTCCAAATTTAACTTTCTCAGGCAAAAGTACAGGAAGATCTTTTTCACTAACAGGTACAATACCACATTTATCACAATAAACAACAGGTATTGGCGTTCCCCAATATCTCTGCCGACTCAATAACCAATCTCTTAATTTGTAATTAACAACTTTTTTACCCATTTTCTTTGATTCTAACCAATCTGCCATTTTAGGTAAAGCTTCTCTATTATTCATTCCAGAAAACTGTCCGGAGTTGAAAAGTATTCCATCATCTACAAAGGCATCATTAAAATCTCCAGGATCAATTGGTTTGCCATCTTTACTTATTACAAACCTCAACGGGATTTTATATTTTCTAGCGAATCTAAAGTCTCTTTTATCGTGCGCATCACACATAACAACACCCGTACCGTACATAACAGCAAAATTAGATACATATATTGGTATCTTTTCTTTAGTTGCAGGATTAATAGCATATTTCCCAGTAAAAATTCCTTCCTTCTCCTTTTCTTCATTCATTCTATCTTCTGCTTTTTCTTTAATTGCTTTTTTTACAAATGCTTTAACATCTTTTTCATATTTGCTCCCCCTCGTTAACTCATCAACTAAAGGACTTTCTGGAGCAATCGCTAAAAACGTAACTGAGAAAATTGTATCACATCGCGTAGTAAATGTTGATAATTCACTTTTAGAATTTTCCAAAGGAAAAAAGATATCGACGCCTTCACTTTTCCCTATCCAATTCTCCTGCATCGTCTTTATTCTATTAGGCCAATCTAAATCTTTAACTTTCTCTAACAATTCATCTGCATATTTCGTCGTTTTCAAAAACCACTGTTCCAAATTTCTAATTTCAACTTCCGTATCTTTATGTCTCCAGCATTTTCCCTGATGAACTTGCTCGTTTGCCAATACAGTATTACATTTAGAACAAAAATTAACAGCTGCTTTCTTTCGATAAGCTAATCCTTCTTTCAAAAATTGCAAAAAGAAATATTGATTCCATTTATAATAGTTAGTATCATGGCTTTCCAGTTTCCTACTCCAATCATAACTTAATCCCAACGCCTTCTGCTGTCTTATAAAATTAACAATTGCATCATCAGTAAATATTTTAGGATGCGAATTAGCTTTTATTGCCGCATTTTCTGCTGGGAGTCCAAAGGAATCATACCCCATAGGATGTAGTACGTTAAAACCTTGCATAATTTTGAATCTAGCAAAAATATCTCCCAAGGTATAGTTAAAAGCGTGACCCATATGCAATCCACTACTCGACGGATATGGATACATTTCTAAAACGTAATATTTTTTCTTTCCTTTGCCTTCTTTAACTTCAAAAACTTTCTCTTTCTCCCACTTTTCCTGCCATTTTTTCTCTATTGCAGGAAAATCAATTTCTTTCTCACTCTCCTGAACATTTTTCTTATCTTTAACCTTACTTTCCTGAGTTTTCTTCGCCCTAGTTGCCATATTACCCTTACAAAGACAGCTAATTTAAATCTTTTTAATTAGAATTCACTCTTTATATTATTCAGAAATCCTCTCTTCCTTAATTGATTTATAGCCGAAGAACTATACTTAAAAATAACATCTGCCTTACCATCATCATCGGGCCAAGGTTGTATTAACACGGTATCTTTAGGTCTCAACCACATATTTCTCTTAAATCTTCCAGGAACTCTACAATTCCTTACTTTCCCATCATTTGCAGTCACTTCCATTCTATTTCCTCCCAATCTTTGAGAAACAACACCTATTACCTCTCCTTTCCTTGGAAGTTTTACTCTTACAACCTCTCCGCCTTGTTCCCCTTGAGCACTACTTTCTACAACGATCTCTTCATTTTCTTCAAATTCTCCATAATTTCCCATAGTTTATAGTAAAAAAGCCGTTTTTTAAACCTATTTAATTCTCTGCTTGTTTTTAATATCGAGATAAAGATTCTTGAATACCAAAAGAGAAAGAGGTATAACAAATAAGTATATCACAAGATATTCAACAAAATAAATTATTCCTCCAATTACTAGAATCGTTGTTAGCATCGAACTTAAATCTCCACTAAATACTCCATTCATTGCCATCGGAAATACAACAGCCAAGAGAATAACACCGAATATTATTCCTACAGCAACATACATTAATCCAAATAATATAAGATACCCAAATATTCTCCACCAACTCCCCCTCGTTAATCTCCAACTTGACGCAATTGCTGTTCCAACTCCAACCTTTCTATCAATCAATATGTATGGGGATAAAGATAATTTAACAACAAAATACATTCCAAAGAAGAATGCAATAATTACCAAGATGAAAAGAAGTCCTAGCGCTGCAACAGGATTAGCCGAAATAAGAGAAGGAGTAACAATTGCACCTATTACAAGAATACAAATAAAATAAATTGCAATAAATATTATTGCATGTATTATACACAATCCTAAAAATCTCCAGTAATGTTGCCTTCCCTCAATTAATGCTTCCCTAAATCCAAATTTTGCTTTCTTTAAAGCTGGAGCAATTGTTCCTAAGAAAGCAAATAAAGAAGCTAATACGGCCAATATTCCTAAGATTATAATAGGAATAGCAAGTGCTCCTAAATTTCCAAGTAAAGAAATGCTTGTAGGAGGTCCACCAATTGCCATCCCGGTAAATGCATTTCCTGTTTTACTTACCTGGTCTTGTCCCAGTGATGCATAATCTAACGCTCCACTCGAAAGAATACTTAAGAAAACAATTATACCTACAGCTCCAACAATAATTAAAGGCAAAATAACAAACAGCAAGTTAAGTTTCGATAAAGTGCCAAAATTATCTTTATATTGTCTCCAACCTGCCCCCCATACCTCTTCAAAATCCATATTATATATACAAAATCTTACTTTATAAATCTTTTAATCTGCAGAAAGTTCAAGCTTTCCCTCTTTAGTTCTTTTAAAAGAAGCAGGTCTCCATTCA
>CAZQLX010000004.1:5084-29906 GCA_964594495.1 Candidatus Woesearchaeota archaeon
AGCCCTTACATCGTCTATTTCAACGAATTGATAAAAAATGATTCCGGCATCACTAGATAAATAACCAATACCTAAACTAAAATCGTAAATAAACAAGCCATTTCTTAACAATTCACGATCTTTAAAAGGTGAATTAAATATTGCCTCTTTAGCTGCTTCAGCATAACAATCCGCAGTTACTCCGCGTTTATCAACTAGCACACCCATACTATTTGCTAGACTCTAAAGCTTAAATTCTTTACTAATCAAAAGCATGATGTGGTTTTCTGTCAAATTCCTTGACATAAACATTCAAATAACTAAACTTAAATATCCTCTTCTCCTCCTTCACTCATGATTAAGGCACATTTTTCCGGAGAGAAAATAACTTCCTCCTCAGAAGATGCTTTCTCCGCATACGAAAAATCTTGTTTTGGGGAAAAAAAAGCAAGTAAAATAGAATACTCTCTAGTTGAAGCTCTCTTTCTTGTTGAAGAAAACAAAATGCAAGTTTTCTCTTCATCATCCAAATCTCTTTCCCATGATCAATTGTTAAAAAAAATAAAACGTATTGATAAAAAGATAGAAACAAAACTCTCTGTTTTCTCTGATCTAAGAAAACGTGGTTACATAATCAAAACAGCATTAAAGTTCGGAGCAGAATTCAGAGTTTATAACAAAGGCGTTCGTCCTGGAGAAAATCATGCGCGTTGGATTCTCTACACAGCAAGAGAGCACGACTCTTTATCCTGGCATGATTTTGCTGCAAAAAACCGTATTGCGCATTCAACAAAGAAAGCGCTCCTTCTCGCCATTGTCGATGAAGAAGATGATGTTAGTTATTATGAAATAAATTGGCTTAAACCATAAATAATAAAAATGACAAACATATATAATAAAACTGCAGCAGCTATCCTTATTGTAACCTCCACAATACTTTATTTAATTTTATTACTTACTTTTGGATTAGCAGGTATCGGAGATTTATCACCTGAAGATCACTCATTAATTTTAACTTATTTTATTATCGCAACCTTACTACTTATTTTCATTATTTTTCTTGGAATATTATTATTTAAAGGTAAAAAATGGGCAAAAACAACATCTCTTGTAGTCTTTTGTCTAATATTTATTCTAAGTTTAATTGGGACAATTAAACAAGATTTATTCTACGTAACAGGATTGATTATTTCAATACCTGGCATTATTTTTACAGTTCTTAGTTTAAACAAAAAAGAAGAAAGTAACTAAGAATTTATACTCTCTTCCATATCATCAAAAGGCATCTGTCTTAATATAGATAAGACAAGTGACTTAAATGACAGAAAAGAATAAAGAATAATTAATAAAGTTAATGCTGAAATAGAATCTGCTCTCAATAATCCAAGAGAATTTTATGCTTTTGAACTAACAAAATAATTAAGCAGGACATTCCCCTTCTGTATAATAAAGAACATTATCATTATGGCAAGCGACACAACTATTGCTGTAAGTTTCCGCGCAAGGATATCTTATACACTGTACTTTTTCTGGATCATTCCACCCACATACAGGTTGGTACAAAGTTATACAAACATCTCCTTCCCTACTTTGAGGAGTACAATATGTTCTTTCTTCCCCATCCGTTTCAATACATCCACATCCACAACTATCAGAGAAATATTCACTTCCCGACGCACATAAAAATTTTATTCTAGAACACTCATCCTGACTTTTACCAATATAGGTTTTTCCTTCTTGATCATAATCGCATCCATCTCCTCCAGAAAAATCAATAGTTAAACTAACAACTAATGCTGCTACAACAATCACAATAAGAGCAATAATAGCCATAATATCCCATCTAAATCTTCTTTTTGGCATCTCCTAATCAAGATTTTTTACTATATATACCTTAAGATTACTTCAAATTATCTAGAACCTTCTCTCCACTTTTCATATCCCAAAATATACAACAATATTTATATTCCATTTACTTCTTTCCCTCATATGCCGGCAAATATTCAAAAATTAAACCAGAGTAAAGATCGTCTTCTTTCCCTAATAAAAATGAAAGGGCCAAGTCTTCCCGTACATTTAGCTCGCGCAGTCGGTTTAGAAGTCCTATTTGCCTCAGCTTTCCTCTCAGAACTCTATTCCGAAGGAAAAGTAAAGATGAGCAACATGAAAATCGGTTCTTCTTCTCTTTATTTTCTTCCCGGACAAGAAAATCTCCTTGAAAATTTTGTAGAACACCTAAATCAAAGAGAAAAAGAAGCTTTTTTCTTACTTAAAGATCTTAAATTACTTGATGATGAAAAACAAACCCCGGTTGTAAGAGTCGCACTAAGAGCCTTAAAAGACTTCGCAGTCCCAATTAGAATAAAAATAGATAATGACGCAAAAATATTCTGGCGATATTTCTCAGTTCCAGAATCAGAAATAGAATCCCTCTTGAGAAATAAATCCTCTCCTCCCCCTCAATCGCCCCCAGTAGCACAAGTTGCAGAACTTCAACCCACAAAACCTATGTTACAAGAGATTACTTCTCAACAAATCGTCCCTTCTACCGCTCCTCTTGCTACTTCAACAGAAACAATAAAGAAAATTCAACAAAACTTAGAAGAAATTCAAAAAGAGACAGCCAAAGTTACTCTTCCATCTTCCTCATCTTCAATAGATAAAAAGAAAAAAAGCAAGGCTCCAAAAGTCACAGAATCAGCCTTTACAAGAAAGCTAAAAGAATATCTTGCAGCAAAAGATATCGAACTTCTTTCCATAATTGAAGAAAAAAAGAAGGAGCTCTACGCAAAAATTCGCATAGACACAATGTTTGGAAAACAAGAATATTATCTCGCAGCTAAAGATAAAAAGAAAATCTCTGAAATCGACCTCGCTCTTGCATATCAAAATGCACAAAAAGAACGCCTCCCCGCCCTCATCCTAGCTCCTGGTGATCTCGATAAAAAAGCACAAGAACACATTAAAGACTGGAAAAACCTTTTAAAGTTCGAGAAAGTTAAGCTATAAAAAGACCATTTTTATTAATTCTTCACACATTCGTCGTTATCCTAGTCCTATAGACCATCGAAAAGATTATATGTATCGCAGATAATAATTATTATCTATTTTCGGAAGAAAGTAATCGAATCCTTTATAAACCCCTCAATCAACATTCTTCCCATGGGAAGAATAAAATCATTAATGATAAAAAAGGCAGCTCGTCAACTTATAGTAGACGAAGATCATCCTTTTGCCGTAGGTTTTGAACATAACAAAAAAGCTCTAGGAAACAGCACAATGCCTTCAAAATCTGTAAGAAACAAAGTAGCGGGCTATATTACACGTATGCTTGTTATTAAGAAAAAAGGCCCTCGTCCAAAGAAAGCTCCTAAGCCAGATGAATTCGGCGATAGAGACCGAGATCGCCCAAGAAGAGAATTTAGAAGAGATTACTGATAATAATTATCTCACCAATATAAAATTTAGTTACTTCAGCTACATAATAAGTCTAATCAACTAACATCAAGAACATATTCTAATAAATAAGAATTATCGTAAACAATAATTATCTTTTCTTCCCTAAAATCTTATCTAACTTTCTTTCCATTCGCCCCATGTCCTGTCTTATTACTGCAATTTGCCTCATTCTTCTCACATTGTAGACTATAGCAACTATTTGAAAAATCAACCATGCAATAATTAAAGCTCCAATTGCTTGAAGCCATACTAGCATATGCCCAAATTGAGTAATTAAACTTTCTACCATCTTCTTTCTATAAAACATAAAGAATCTTAACTTATAACCTTTTCCCCAAACAACACACTTAAAAACCTTTTAATTTAACTAAATTCATGGCTGTGTATTTCAGCGGCAGAATGCGGCTCTCATAAGGCCGAGGTCGGGAGTTCAACTCTCCCCACAGCCATTCAATACATTTTTAAATTATCAATTTTCTGAGTTTTCATGAAAGCAGTTTTAATTATGTACCCAATTTTTACTTATGCAGATGGAGATTCTCATATTAGAAAAGCTAACGCACTTTATTTAAGCAAATGGCGTAGACTTTGGCAATCTGCGTTAGATTTGTCAAAGGGCGAGTTTCGTGATCGCTTTAGATTAATAAATAAATTAATAGAAGAATATAGAGGGCAAGATCATAGAGTGTACTGGGGAGTTTTTTCAGATCCAAAAAATAAATCAAAAGTCGGTCCTAAATCAATTTCTGATATCTTTGAAGTAAGAGAAGAAGATAAAACTCTTCCTGTCGGAGTTACAGCTGAAGAATTAATTCATGATTACAAATATCCTAATGAACAATATATCTTAAATCAAATGCCGAATCTCTCAAGCCTTGTTTTAGGAGGTTTTCATGAAACAGATTGCGTTAGTAGGATTGCAGTTCAAGCAGGAAAAATAGGCATTCCTACAAAAATAGATCGTTTTTTAACAGAACATTTCTTTTGGACTATGTTAGAAACTTTTGATCACGATTTATTTGCAAAACTAATAAAAGAAGGTAAACTAGATCCAGTAATGCACGAAGACGATCCAGAAGAAATGAAATGGCTTATGTTTGAAGGTCGGTTAGATAAATATATTCCTCAAATTGAAAAAAGCAAAAAATAAATCTACCTCTTTTTCCTCATCAACAAAAGCAGCGATATAATCGCTCCGAGAAACGACACAGCAAACATTGTAATGAACAATGCATCAAATCCATATGCATTAGCAATAAATGCGCCAGCTATAGCTGAGATTCCTATAAATATCAAGTTCAAAGACTCCCAAACTCCCCATTCACTTGTGTATTTACCTCGATCTAAATTCTTTGAATAAAGAGAATCAAAAATAGGCACTCTTATAGCAGTTGCCAATCCCAAGATAAGTTGTACAATAAACAATCCGGTTGCATTACCTACAAAAAGATAACCCAAAAACCCTAAACATCCCAAAAGGTATCCAAAAATCATTATTTTTTCTTTATGTTTCAAATGATTTTCCCATTTACTTAAAAAGAAAATTAAAGCTCCTGAAGCAATCGCATATATACTATAAGCCGTACCAGTAGTAATCAAATCTCCACCTATCCCTTCAACATAAACAGCATATATCGGCCCCAATAATCCTGTCGCAAAAATAAACATTGCCGAAACAGTATTGAGAATCTTTAACTCTTTTTTCATAATCTCTCTAAAGAAAAGTTATTTTTAACCTTTTCTTTACTTGCCACAGCAGACACTTAAATACAATTGAATTAGCCTATTCTAACCGATCTTTATGATTCCACTACCAGCAACTATATAGGTATTAGATTAAGTATATTATATCTTCAGGTAAAATAATTATTCCAAAATCTCTTCCTCTAAAAAGTTTAATCTAGACCGGAACAAACATTCCGTCTTTCTCTTTTCTAGGCAGTATATGAATATGCGCATGCTTCACAACTTGTCCTGCAACTTCTAAATTATTCATTACAATATTAAATCCATCTCCTAATTTCTTTGCCATCAACTCAGAAGCAACTTGTTTTGTAAATTCAATCAGTTCGTTACCATATTTATTAGGAATATCAAGCAAAGTTACCCAGTGCTGCTTTGGAATAATCAATGTATGCCCCTTTGTCTTTGGATGTGCATCTTTAATAGCAATAAAACTATTCCCTTCCTTAACAAATTCTGCATTTACCTCTTTTCTTACAATCTTACAAAAAATACATTCACTTTTCTCCGTCATTTTCTAAATCCTTTTCTTCATCTATATTAGCAATCATACTTGTATAAAAGCTTTCTTTTAATAGTTGTCTATTAACAGCTTCTTTGTTAACATTCGCTCCTAAAAGTTTTCCAAAAAACGACTTCTTTTCTTCATTTTCAGTCAATGCAGCACCTAGTTTATTAATTTCCTTAGCAAATTTTCCTCTTCTGTTATAAACAGAAACTGGAATTCTACTGTATAAAGCTCTTGTATTAAATTTATCATCTGGAATTTTAGCAACAATCGGTATTCCCATTACACTTTCTATCTCATCAAACTTTATTTCATATTTTGGTTCTCTCACTTTGTTCAAAATCATCCCTGTAATAGGTCTTCCTTTATCTTTAGCCAATTTCGCCGCCTTTAATGAACAACTTAATGTAGCATAATCTGGCGTTGTAACAACAAACAAGTTATCCGAAGCCATTATTGTAGATAATATCTCATCATTCAACGAAGGAGAAGAATCAACAATAATAAAATAATATTCATCTTTTACTTGTGATAATCTTCTTCTAAGCCATAAAGGATTTATCTTTTCTTCATAATTATAACTTCCAGGGATAACATCTACTCCAAATCGAGTGTGTATTGCTCTTCTTATCCTCGTTTTTCCCATCAACACTTCATGAATGCTCGCTCTCGGTGCCACAATATCCATATGCAACCCCAGATTAGGCGCTGAATAATTTGCATCCACCAATAACACACGCTTTCCATAATGATTCACCAAATCTGCAGCCAAACTAGAAGCTATAGTTGTTTTTCCTACACCTCCTTTTATGGCAATTATTCCAATTGTTCTAGCCATATAAAGTCAAAATTACCTTTCTTTAAAAGAGTTTCTAATTGCACAATATTTTATATATCTCTTACTCAATAAAGCTATATGAAAAAGAAACTTATCCTTTTCGACATCGATGGAATTTTAGTTAAACAAGAAAATATAAGCGGTTCAACTAAACTGATGGCAAAGCATTTTGGAATAAAACCTTTCCCAACTAAAGTCTATATGGAAGGTAAAACAATAAGAAGAATTTTTAAAGAAAGATTAGAAGAAGCAGGAGTAAAAGATCCTGAAAAAGATTCTCGTTTTAATGATATGCTAAACGATGTTTCTATCCTTAAAGAAGCACTTGAAAAAGATGGAAAAGTCACAAAAATCCCTTATGTAGAAGATTTAATTAAATCTCTAATAAAAAAAAGCCACATTGTAGCATTATTAACAGGTAATACACTCCAATCCTCACAAGTAAAACTCGAACACGTCGATTTATGGAAATATTTTAAGATAGGAGCATATGGATCGGATACTTTAGTCCGTTCTGATCTTGTTCCATTAGCAATAATGGATGCCAAAGAAAAAATAGAGATCGAATTTAACAAATCAGACATTTGTATTATTGGAGATACTTTAGAAGATATTCAATGTGCTAAAGACAATGGTGTAAAAATAATTGCTGTAGCAACCGGAATCGAATCCCTGGAACATTTAAAAACAAAAAACCCAGATTTCTTATTCGAAAATTTCGAAGATACAGATTCAATACTAGAAGCAATCGAAACATAATCATCTGTAATACAAATTAATATGCCTACATCTAATGTCCTCTTTATTGATTTACTCATCTTAATGTTAGTCTCTTCCAAACTTTTCTTCCGTATTCACGATCAAAATCTTTTTCAGGAATAGACTTAACTGTAATTTGACCATTTTCATGAAGAACGACATTCCTAACTTTTTTTCCATACAATTCTCTGCACTTTATTTTAAATTTCCTCTTTCCAAGTTCTCTTTCCAAATCCATAATAATATCTTCTGATCCCCTGTGCTGCGGATTTCTTTCATGATGTTGTGACTGCAAATAACTATCTTGCTCATCGTGACCATTGATAATGAAATAGGACAGGTCTAAATCTCTCGGAGTATCGCCCCCGATTAAAGTTATTTGCGTTTTGACTGGATTAAATAGTTTTTTTAACCAGGCAACATATCTCTCAACATTCGACTTTACAGTCAAATGGGCAATACTTCCCGCACGCCTTCTGCTAGAATAAGCAACAACCGCAACACATCTAAGCAACATACTTGTCTCTATACTCCTTGTTCTACTAAAATCGGTCCATTCATAACAATCTTCGCCAATAGTCATAGATGCTTTTGAAATTTTCATGGTTTTTGAGAATAGCCTTTCTTTTTAAACATTCGCAAACGGTGCTAATCATTTTGACGTATGGACCTGCCGAGAATCGAACTCGGTTCTCATCCATGCCATGGATGCATATGTACCAGTCTACCACAGGCCCTTATCACATGACAAGAAAAAGACATTATAAACATATCTTACAAGATATATTACACCTTACCCTAAGAAAAGAAGTAATAACATAATACCTATACCCACAATAAAAGCTATTAATTGCAATATTGATCTCCATATTTTATCAGAATCTTTATGAAGCTCAGGAATTAAATCGCTTCCAGCAATATAGATAAACCCTCCAGCCGCAATTGGAACTAAAATAAGTTCTATATTTCCAACATAATTACTCAATACCAACCCTACTATCGCCCCAATGATTGCAGTTAGTGCAGTCAAGAAGTTCATCATTAATGCCCTTGTCTTACTAAATCCTGCATGTAACAATACACCGAAGTCACCAATTTCCTGAGGAATCTCATGTAATATAACAGCTAGAGTAGTAGCAATCCCTGCAGCCGGACTAATCAAATAACCAGCAACAATTATTAACCCATCAATAAAATTATGTAATGCGTCTCCAACTAAATTTGTATATGCAAAAGGATGTACATGTTCCTTTGTCGTAGGCATGTGGCAGTGTCTCCAATGAATTACTTTCTCCAAAACAAAAAAGATTAAGATCCCTAGAAGAATATATCCTGATATTTGTAACCCAAATCCAACTTGCTCTATAGTCTCCGGCAATAAATGTATAAACGCATCTCCAAGCAATGCTCCAGCAGAAAAACTAATCAGATATATCAAAATCTTTCTTAATTTCTCAGCTTTAATACTCAATCCCAATATTCCTATAAAAGAAATTGCACTTACGACTAGCACACTGATTATCGAATATATCCACACCCCCTCTATCATATAATAAAAAAAGTTCTATTCTATTTAAACCTAAGCTATCGTATTTTCCTGGGATCCACTAAACCATGTGGATTAGTATATCTTATTACAAAAAGATATATCAAACCTCCAAGAGGAAATGCAAATACCCAAACAAATATTATAATCAAAATCCATACAATCTTTTCTATATCGCTCCTAAACTTTCTCTTTGCACAATCTATAATTGCCCAAATCCAAAACACAACAAATATAATGAACAAAATAACCGCCAAAGCTCCGAATGCTATTCCAAACGGCCAAAATCCTCCTCCTACACCCCAATATACCATTACTCAATAAAGGCAAAGTAATATTTAAATCTACGTAGTTTTTCTTAGACTATTTTTAAGCGACCTTTGCTACTCTAAAATAATCCAATTCATTTTCAGTTCTGTATTTAATAGCTATTTCAAACACCCCTTCTTTATTTTTTCTTAAAAATTCATAAAGTTCTCTATCTCCAGCAGACATATTAACTTCACCAATTTGATCTTCACGCACCCACACCGGTTTTGAATTTTTCTTTCCTTCTTCCGCTATAAGTTCTCCCGTATATTCTGTTGCTTCATATACCTCGACTTTCCAATCCGGTGGATCTACTTTTAATCCTAAAGATCTGCCCAAATTATTAAACGTGACAATAGCTCTTAATCTAGGATTTCTTACCATTAATCCCGTCTCTTCTTTTATCTCTCTTTTTGCACAATCAATCCCCCTCTCAAAAAAACTCCTTTCTCTTATTGCCATAGTTGTTCCCCCTGGAGGAACAAAGAAACCGTTGTGTATATCTTCCAATCCCTCGCCCCTATGAATAAATAAAACCTTCCCATTACAAAACAAATAACATAAAGTACCTTGAATTGGTGTATAATACTCTTTTTCCATTACCAACTCAATAGCAATTAATATTTAAACAAAACTGTAATGTAAAATACATAAAAAGATATAACTTATTCTTCCTTCACTCTTGTCTTCACAACTTTCCCGAGCTTAAGCAAATTCTCCCCATTTACAACTTTTCTAACAACATCTTTCAATTCAGATATTTTAACTCTTATTTGTTCTGTGCTGTCTCTTTCTCGAATAGTTACTGTTTTTTCCTTTAAACTCTCTTCATCAATTGTAATACACATTGGAGTTCCTATTTCATCATTTCTGCTATATCTTCTTCCCACACTCCCTCCTTCGTCATATGATACATTCCATTCCTCTCTCAATTCAGTTACAATTTGCTCAGCCACTTTAATCATTTTCTCATCTTTAACAATTGGAAATACTGCAGCTTTTACCGGAGCCAAAAAGGCAGGCAATTTTAATACAATATTCTCTCTCTTTTTATTCATTTCATATCCTTCACATAACAATGCCAAGAAAACTCTATCTATTCCAAAAGTCGGTTCAATCACTCGTGGAATAACTCTCTTTTTTGTCTTCTCATCAAAAACATCAAGAGTTTGTTTACTTTCTTTTGTATGTTGAGTTAAATCATATTGCCCTCTATTAGCATTTCCAGCAACCTCTTTACTTCCAAAGGGATATTCATAATCCAAATCAAATGTTGCAGAAGAATAATGACTCAATTCATCTTTCCTATGCTCCCTAACTTTAATTCTTTTCGCAATTCCTAATTTTTCAAACCATTTAATTTGTTCTGCCAGCCAATAAGCATGCCATTCTTCTAGTCTTCCTTCTTTAATCATTTTTCCAATAGTCGTTTCTTTTAAAGTTTCTTCTCCTTTTTCTTGTGTCTCTTTGTCCAACAATCTAACTTTTACATTTTCATGTTCCTTGTCAAGAAGCTCGCATCTCTTTTCCTCAGGATGTATAAAAAATTCAAATTCTCCGATTGTAAATTCTCTTGATCTAAATAAGAAATCTCTCGGAGCGATCTCATTTCTAAAACATTTACCAACTTGTAAAATTCCGAAAGGTAATTGTTTTCTACTTGTTTCCTGCACTTGCTTAAAATCCAAAAACATTCCTTGAGCAGTTTCCCCTCTCAAATAAGCATCTGTAGCATTTAAAGCCCCAACTTTTGTTTTAAACAATAAATTAAACTCTCCTTGTACCTCAAAATCTCCTCCACAATTATCACATTTTACTTTCCCTATTTCAGATTTATCTATTTTAGTAGCTTTCTTACATTTCTTACATATAACTGCCACATCAGAAAAACTATCTAAGTGTCCAGAAGCTTTCCATGTCTTGGGATGACTTATAATAGACCCCTCAATTCCAACCATATTCTCTTTTTGTTGAACAAAAAACTTCCAAAAATCTTTTTTTAAATTATTAAATAATTCCACTCCTAGAGGCCCATAATCCCAAAAACCAGAAAACCCTCCATATATCTCAGAACTTTTAAAAACGAACCCTTTTCTCTTACAAAAACTCGCCAATTCATCAATACTTAGGCTTCCTTGCCCTTTCTTTACACTTTCTGCCCTTCCCATACCCCTTATTCTAAAACGATCTATTTAAATTATTCCACAAATAAAAATAAAAAAATCTTACTAATTACTTGTTCTTTGCTGCAAAGTCCTTTCCTACTACTCTCCAGCATTCATGAGGTCCGCTCTTTGACTTTGCAACTGCGAAATTTCTTCCGCCTTTTTCTACAATTCGGTAGTCAACAGTCTTGAACTTACCTTTCGTCTTCACATCAAAAAACTCAATTTCCTGTTTTGCCATTTTTAACCTCCTTATAATGTTTGATATTTCACTCAAAAATATTATCTATTTAAACTTATCTAATCAAAAAATAAAAAGCGCGGACTGGGAATCGAACCCAGGTATATCGGGCTGCAGCCGATTGCAAGAGCCACTATGCGATCCGCGCATTTCAAATTTAGTGCAATAGGCTTATTTAAATTCTACTTTCACCCAAAATTTTCTTTTTCCAGTCGTTTTATCAACTTCAACACTTTAGCCTCTATTTGATTAGCTCCTTTTTCAATGGCCTTTTCATCATACTGAGAAGCATCTTCTATCTCCCATCTTTCAAAGATTTTCTCTTCAGGAAAGTTATCATTTTCTACATCATCAGCAACAATAATAACTTTATCAGCCCATTTTACCAGCACATTATTTATAGGTATAGAATAACTCTCCGTTATGTTTGCCCCTCTTTCTTCCATTTCCTTTTTAACACTTTCCGCCACATACGGATTCAAAAAATCTGTCTGTATTCCTGCACTCTTTACTTTTATCCCCTTATTTTTATTATACTTTTTGAAAAGCGCCTCGGCTATTTTACTTCTATATCTATTGTATTTGCATATAAACAACAAATTCATCCTTTTATGGATATTTTGTAAAATATAAACTTATTGAAAAACAAAGACCTTATCAATAACTTAATTCTAAAGATTAACTCCTTGACATTTTACTCGCGATTTAGAAAAAAGTTATAAAATAGGCTTGGCAATAATCATACAAACAGTTCCTTCGTTTGAACTATGAGATTCTTTTAGATTTAGGAATTTAAAATGTGCCTTATTTAGGTTTAATTTTATCTTTGTGATGGGATCATTAAATACTTTATCAACAGTGTACAAGAAAACTGAATCTTCTTCCTTTTTAATAATTCGATAGGCTTCTTTTAATATTTTAATCCATTTTTTATCTTTAGATAGCCCTGTTCTTCGAGCCATAACAATATTTTGAGAATCGGATTTTAAAGGAGTTTTAGTAACAGAGGAGGTTATAATTTTTATATTGTTTTGATTCAACTTTTTAGCAAACCTTCTCGCTATTTTATTCATTCCTCCCGATATGTCAATACAAGAAACGATTCCTAAGGGAACAATTTCCTTTGCTAGAAAAAGTTCATAGACGGCCAATCCAGAAGCAAAACTAGTTATGTGAGAGTTGGGTGTTACATTTGTAGATTTAAAAAAGAGCATCACTTCAGGAGATAAATCTTCATTAGCCACAACCTTGCCCCAGACCCGAGATAATTCATTATCATAAATTTTTTTCATAACAAATTCTTCTTTATTGGGTTTATCATAAATTTTACCATAAGAAACTTTTATTTTTCTCTCAATTTCAATCATCTCTTTTTTTGTAGGTTTTTTACCAACTGTTTTTAATAAATGTCTTCTAAATTCTTGTTTTAAGATTCTCTTATTCATATTTAACATAATAAATTCAACTTTTTAAATTTGAACTTTTGGTTCAACTCCTTAGTTGGTTCTCTGAACCAAATCTTCTTCTATTTATTCGATTTATGTAAAAACTTTATTCTTAATAATAAAACACGCCCCCTGAAGGATTTGAACCCTCGACCTATTGGTTAGAAGCCAATTGCTCTATCCAGGCTGAGCTAAAGGGGCATATCTATAAACTCAAAACTTAATTTATAAAGCTATCTTTAATAAGAATAAAAATTAATTTCTACATGTGACATCTTCTCATAAAAATCTAACTCTGGTTTCTGCTCTCTACCATGATAGTATATCTCATCTAGCCCGGTCCAGAAAGTAAACCATCCTGAAGGTTCGAGGATAATAATTAATAAATGACTAATAAATTTGTCTTCTCCTAAATAAGAAGCAAAAACCCCTCCAATCATGAAAACAATTCCTAGAACAATCATAGTAATTGCCTTCCTCTTTATTTTCTTTGATTCATCTAAAGCAATAAAATAATGTTTTCTAAAATGATCATGTAATCTTCTTTTAATTAAGGTTTCTTTTTGCAAATCTCTTTTATCTTTGGCCATTAATAATTTCAATTCAATCGCTCCAGAAGCTTTATCCAAAGATGCATTTTTCATTTCAATTAAAAAATCATCACTTAATGCTCTATTTTCATAAGGTCTCGGGTCAAAACTCGAAAAGATATCATTGTACATATTTAGAATTATACTTATCTCAGACATTCTAAGTAGGTTTTCCTTTGAAACCTCACCATTTACCTTGTCACCGTGCCCTATTCTTGTCCAAAGTAACTCTTCTGCTTCGTTCCTTTCCTCTTTTTCTCTCATTTAACTTTTTATCCCCTCTCCTTTTTAATAACAATTCCATCAGATATTTAAATCTCTCTTTTCTTCCATATGAATGGAAAAAATAGGGATAACATTTTTAGGCACCGGGAATGCAATACCCACGAAATTAAGAAATCATACCTCGATCCTCATCAGTTTTAAAGATGAAAATATACTTCTTGATTGTGGGGAGGGAACACAAAGACAATTGCGCCACGCCGATATCAGTCCAACTAAAATCTCACGTATCCTTATCACTCATTGGCATGGAGACCATGTATTAGGTCTTCCCGGATTGTTACAAACTCTATCCATGTCAGCATACAATAAGATCTTAAAATTATACATCCCTCCAAAAACTAAAAAATATCTCGATTACGTTTCCGGATTATTGAATGGTATCAGAATAAAACTTGAGGTTCATGAAGCACAAGATACCGTTATCGATGAAAACTACTTTACAGTCAAAACTCTCCCTATGATACATCAATCACCCACGAACTCATACGCAATTATATTAAAAGATAAGATAAGAATAAAAAAAGAAAAATTAAAAAAACTCAATATCAAAGATTTTTCCCTAATAAAAAAGCTTCAGCATGGAGAAGACATAATTTTGAATAATAAAAAAATAACCGCAAAATCCTTAACTTACATCGAGAAAGGTAAAAAAATAGCATTTATTTTTGATACTGCAATGACAAAAAACGCAATTGAGATAGCAAAAAATGCAGATCTTCTTGTAATCGAAGCCACATTCTCAGAAAAAGACAAAGATCGAGCAGAAAAAAACCAGCACTTAACCGCGACCCAAGCCGCTCAGATAGCAAAGTTATCAAAATCCAAAGCCCTTATTCTAACTCATCTCTCTCAAAGATATGAAGCCTTTCCTAAAATTATAGAAAAAGAAGCAAGAAAAGTGTTTAAAAACACTCGCCTCGTCAAAGATCTAGATCAAATCATACTTTAACTATCTAACTCTCCCATATACTTTTACTAAAAAGTACATACAAGCAGCAACTAAAATTAATATCGCAAGCTCCATATACGTAATCTCTAACTTCATAACGCTAGAATAAATTAACACGAAGAAAGCAAACAAAGTTGATATAACAACTACAACCCAATCCATGAGCTCTCTTTTCATGTTTTTTAAACGTTTTTTTCCTTTTTAAATTTTATCTCAAGTCGACAAACACACTTCCAAGTACATCTCATTCAAGCTTAAACGCCCTAATGAAAAAAATACAAATGGCCAAAAATTACTTATGCAATGAAGTAGAAGCAGGCGAAATAAAGATAATTGTATCGCCTCTCAAAAAAGTAAGGCCGATGTTTTTCTTTACTGCTCCGTTTTCCATTTCTTTGGCATTGTCCAACACAATGTTTATGTGGATGTCAAAAGCCATCAATGTTCCAACGAATTGCTTCTCGCTTTTCAATTGAACAAGGACTTCTTTACCTTTCGCAGAATTCAAAAGGTCAAGAGGTCTCTCAATTCCGTTCACCATAATCCCTTTCATTCTGAATCATATTTAAATCTATCGCTAATAAAAGATATATTCCATGTTACATATACTTAAATACTTTTTAATAAAAATAAGGATATGATAATACTTGACAGAGAACATATTGATTCAGTTCTCGTTGTTGCAAAGAGAAAGACTTACGCTGCTGGTAAAGAATCTTCTCCTTCCCCAGACGGAAGCGAAGAAATAATATGGCAGGATAAAAATTGGTTTTACAGAGACAAGTTTTGGGGAAGTAATCCTTGGATAGGAACAGAAGCTTTATGGCGTAAAGAAAATGGTGTATGGAAAATAAACTCTCATCCAGTTTGGGTTATGAATTATAGTGGAGAATTATTTCTTCCAGCTCCACTTAGTAAAGATAGAATAGTTGGTTCTCTTAAAAAAGCTCTTCTTAAAGTTCCTTCTGACTTGCCCTATAGAGGTCCTCAAGTAATGCGTGACAAAGAAACAAATCTAACTTACATTAACAGACCTAATACAGAAGAAAATTCCTCTTTTGGCGGTGAAGAATCTATGCTTCATGATGATGACGTTCAAGTAGAAGCTTTAAACTACCGCGGATTTTATTTCCTTTCTAGAGATGCAGCTTAACCAACATATTTTCAAAACCATTTCTCCATTTTAAAATGTGCCACATGTGGATACCCGTCAATAAAAAATCTCTCCCCTACAACTCGATAATCTGATTTTAAGTAAAAAGGTATTGCTTCTTCCCTTGCATTCAAAACAATCTTATCTGCTCGTTTAGCTCTGGCATGTAATTCTAAATATGCTAAAACATCTTTTCCAAACCCTCTTCCTCGAAAAGCCTCATCAGTAGCCATATATCTAACCTGCCCCTCCCTTTCAGAGTTAAAATGTAATCTCCCTACAGATACAATTTTTGGATTAACAAAAACCGCTGCATGAATAGTCGCAGGATTATCGTCTAATTCGTCCCTCTCACTACCCTGTGGCAATCCCAAAGGTTTTCTCAAAACTTCCCATCTTAATCGAAAATATTCATCAAATTCTTCACTAGTTTGTGGAGATCTTAACTCATCATACATAAAAAAATACAAATCGACATCTTTATAAACTATTTCTTTTCATCATAGATATGAACTTAGGAAGAAAAATTACCGGTGGAAAATATCATCGATTTAACAAAAAGCGATTGTATCAAAAAATATCACAAGAGCGTCCAGCCGTCTTAGGTGAAACTAAAACAAAAACCATTCGTGTTAAAGGTGGAATCTTAAAAACATTCGTTCTTAAAACAAATTCTGTAAACTTACTTTCAGAAGGAAAAGTTCAGAAAGCTACAATCATAAACGTAGAAAAAACTCCTCAAAATACATTCCTTGCCAGACAAAACAGGTTAATGAAAGGTGCAATAATTGAAACTTCAGCAGGAAAAGCAAGAATTACCAATCGCCCATCTCAAGAAGGTCACGTTAATGCTATTGTAATAAAAGAATAATTTAGTATAGGAATCTAAGAACCTTGGTCTTTATCGTCGCTGTTTCTTTTTTCTACAGAAAGATTTATATACTCTCGCAACAGTAAACCTTTTAAACCTTTTCATAAAAAAATTCTATGGCATACGTAAAACGCTGTCCTGAATGTGGATCTGTTGATCTCACATATGATGATCACAAAGGAGAGATTATTTGTAATGAATGCGGCCTTATCGTAGAAGAAAAAATGGTCGATACGGGCCAAGATGTCGGAGGTCAATTTGATAAAGGTGAAAAAAAAGGTCGTGGTGGAGCTCCAATTTCTTTACAAAAATTCGACAAAGGTCTTACAACAAATGTAGGAGAAATCTCTGATATTTATCGTCTTGAAGCTGGCCAAACAAGAAAGTTCCTCAGATTAAAAAAGTGGCAAGAACGTGTCTCTACATCAATAGAACGTAATTTGCGTTTAGCAATGGCAGAACTCAGAAGAGTTTCTTCATTCCTTAATCTTCCTTCAGTAGTTAGAGATGAAGCTTCCCGTGTTTACAATTATGTCTTACAAAGAGGCCTTGTTCGCGGCAGATCAATGGAATCTGTAATAGCCGCCTGTATTTATGCCGCCTGTCGTTCTTACAACATTCCGAGAACTTTAGATGAAATAGCCGGTGCATCAGATGTAGAAAGAAAAGAAATTGGAAGAACATATAGATTTATAGTAAGAAAGCTTAAAATTAAAGTAACTCCCTCCTCCCCTAAAGATTACATTTCACGTTTTTCTTCTATTCTTCACCTTTCACCAAAAACACAAAATGAAGCTCTTAAAATTTTAAAAAAGGCTGACGTCTCCGAACTCACTTCCGGTCGCGGACCAGCAGGAATCGCCGCAGCTGCTTTATACGTTGCAGCTTTAATCAACGATGAGAAAAAAACCCAGAGAGAAGTTGCAGATGTCGCTGGAATAACAGAAGTCACAATCAGAAATCGTTATAAAGAACTCATCGACCGTCTCCAACTCGAAGACAAACTAAAAGCTAAAGTCGCAGCTGCAGAGAAAACTAAAAAGTAAACTTTCTGCGACTAATCATGTCTTTGGTTAATATTTCTTCTAACTTAAATCCTAATTGGATTAGAGCATTAAATTTAGCAGTCCCAACCGTATCTTTTGATCTTCCTGTTAATTTAGCAATCTCTTTATAGCTTAAACCGCCATAAAAAAATCTATCAATCACTTCGCGTTTAAAAGGTGATAAATCTGCCATTGCTTCATCAAGAGCTTCTCTCAAAATAGCTACATCTTCTTTCTCAACTAGTTTATCAAAGGGTGTTGTTGTTTCATTTGCCAAATAATCAAGATCATCCGGCAACCCACAAAATCTCTTATGAGTTCTACACAAATCAACTACGCGATTAATTATTACTCGATATAACATCGTTCTTATCTTTGCTCCATTTCTACCTTCGTATCTTCTTAAAACTTTTAAAAGGCCGTCAGTAGTTTCAAAAGCTAATATATCTTGGTCCGCTCCGGGCAAATGTCTATAAAAAACATTAAGTGCATATTTCTTCAATTGCTCTATCTCAGCAGTGCCGTATTTACCTTCAGGAATGTCACCTTCTCTTAAATCTTCACTTTGATGTCTCTTAGAACTATCACCGTCCCCATTCGTTCCACTTCCATAATATTCCTCATTTCCCGCTGCAGAATCAACTTTCATCCTAACTCATCTAAAATCAAATTATAAAAACCTTTCTCAAAATTATCTTTATTAGTCTGGAGTGAAAATTCAATACCTTTTTATATAATCATCTTTTACTTTTTTTAGACCTTGGTCATGTACCTGTACTTTTAGTATAGGAATCATAGAACCATAATCTTGGTGTCCTTGGACACATTGATATAGGGTTAAAGACCTCGGTCTTTTGCGGGGATGCCGGAGTGGTCAAACGGGTGACGTTTAGGCCGTCATAGCTTAGTGCTTGCCTAGGTTCGAATCCTAGTCCCCGCATTATTTATAATTTGAGAATACCCTTATAGAAAAACTTCAAATTATTATGTACTTGTATATTTGAGGTCATCATTCTAGCCCCTAACTCAACATATAGCTCCTCATTTCTCTGATCGAGAGTACACCGTTGATAACATTCTCCAATCCAACTTTGCAAACTATCATAAGTTGCTTTAAAGTTTGGATCCTCTTTCAAAGAATCAAATATTGCTTTAAAGTCGGCTAAGTCTGGAGATCTTCCTCCAGCAACAACGCAATGTAAATACTCATGAACATATGTTTGATCATTTGCCCCATTCTTAGAGATCCATATTGTTGGTCTCTCTAAGTTATATGTTCTTCCTTCCCTATCCTCTATAAGTCTTGGTGTACAAGCTGCTAAGCCGATTGCGCTTGAACTCGATCCTGTAGTTGCTTTAGCAGGATAAAATGGATCAGTGTCTTTATCCTTTATATCGATATCATCTAAACTTAAAGCACTTACAATTGCAGGATCAAATTTATCTACCAAAACGTTTTTCCCAGTTGCTTCCAATTGAGTATCTTCTACCCCTGTAGAAATACTCTTCGTTAAATCACATCTATTTTTGTTTTCAATAACAATTTGTTTCAAGCAACTGTCCAATTTAACAGGACCTTCTTCAGCAGCATTTATTATATCAATAATTGCAGCATCTCCATATCCTATACTCTTTGACTTATCTCCAATTTGTATCTTAAGTGCTGCATCGTTTCCTAATCCTAAAAATCCAAACCCTCCTTCACTATTTCCTAAAACTCTTCTTCCTAAAGCTTCAACACCGAATGCATAAGTCTTGTGTCTTAAAGTAATATCAATAAATAATGTTGTAGAATCTGAGAAAGTGTATGGAACTGAACTTATACCGTTATTTACCTTATACCATTTTCCATCTAAACCAAAGTACCACTCATTTGTATAATTGTAGATAATATTTTTCTCTGTCCAAACTCCATCTTGAAACTCAAATATTACATTCTTTATTGTAGGGGCACCTTGCTGTTTATCCGTCCCAAAGTTATCTACTTCTGAAAGATCTGATTGAAATATTTCTTCATTACATTCTCCAAACTCATTTTCATCAATACATTCATTTACCATTCCATAAAATTCTTCAATTGCTCCATTTAACTCTCTTAAATCGTTCTTTACTTTACTGCTTTGTGCAAGAATTTCAACAAGCTCTTGATTACTAAACATATTCCCTTCTTCACTTTTAGCACTTTGTTCACTGCTTGCATCCGTATACAACTTGAACAACAAATCATAATCTTCTTTTGCAACATCATAAATATTCTTTATCTCCCGTATTCTCTGATTTGCAAAATCAGGTAAATTAGAAGTACCTTGATACTCCAAAAATTCTTTAAGCCCATTATTTTCCGTATCTCTTAACTTATCTTGGGAGTCTTCAACAAGTTTTCCTACAAGTAAATCTGCTTTTTGTGCAGAATCTTGAGCAAACGATATATCTTTATCCAATCCAATTATAGCATGATTTACCTTGAGTCCCGTACATAACATTTCATAGTACAATAAAGCATTGTTCACCTTGTTAAATATTGCAAATGCTCTACTCGAAGCCACCTTCGACATTAGTCGCATTGCGCCATTTCTCTGCACTAAAATTTGTTCAGCCCTTGTTCCAACTTGTCTACTTAATCTGTTACCATTTGCATCAACTAATTCAGCCTGAATATCTATTGCATATCTAGGAAGAACTTTATTTCCAACAGCATCTTGTGCAAATCTAACTTGTGAAGAAGCTGCTCTTAACTGATCATGTGTCCATTGTGAAATTTGTCTTACTTTTCCACCGCTCGTCATTTCCCCTATTATTTGTCCTTGGGAATTTACTACTACTTGTATATCTCGAGTCAATCCAGATCCAACATCACTTGTAATATCTCTAAAACTCTTTACATTTCTAATAGTTGCAATTGTTCCTGCTTGTTGATTCCCAATGAAAACTTTGGATCCATCTTCAATAAATACAGCAGGTGATTCAGCAAGTGATCGAGTAACAACAACTACACTTTCAGCTGTAGAAAATGCTTTAGCATCTAAAGGAGCAGTTCCACTACTTGAAGTTGTCTGCACTCCAACTCCATTCAAAGCATCATGTTCTGCCTTCAAGAAACAAGCAATTGATAAATATTCATCAGCTGTCGAAGCCAAACTCTTTATTTCCGTTGATCCTAAATGATCTGTATCTTGCGGTTTATTATTTTTCTTGTCAACAAGTCTTGCTCTCAAACAATCTATCCACAATTTATCACTCACGCTCTTTGAATCATATTCCTCTCCACTTGAAACAATTATCCAATTCGTTCCCCCAGTATTGAATCTCAATTCATTATTTTCATCAAGAGCGTATTTCTTACCATCGCTAAATAAAATAGTGTACCATTTTCCGTCTTGTTTTATATCGATATCCTTAATTGCCCCAATATCAGTAAACTGTGTACATTGTGTATCAACAGTTCCTCCGCTTCCTTCAAGTATATATCTCTCGACAATTCTTCCACTACTGAAGTATCCATATTCCCCTCCTGCTCTTAACCAGGCAATTGTTTCGGCATTGTTTTCATCCAATTGGATAACATGCCCACTAAGCGAAGAAACAATTTTACCTGCATCTGTATTTAATGGATCTGTATATCCTCTTGGAACTTTTGCTGGATGCATGACTCGGTAAACTCTTGGATCAATTCTTAATCTATCATATAAAATATAAAGTCCTATATATTGTCCGTTTCCTTTATCATCGATATAACTTATCTTATTTTCAGCCCCATCAGTTTCGTCATACACACTATCAAGTCTATATCTAGAACTTACTTGAACCCCAACTAAATCTCCAATTTTTGTCGTATCATCGTTCGGATTCGTCTTCTTCCACAAAGCCAAATATGCCTTCGTAATCGTCGCTCTCAATTCCCCTTTCAATAACAACAATGCAGCCTTTTGATGATTAATATAAACTTTATCCATTTCTTTATCAATTTCGGCCTCAACAATCTTCGCATTTTGAATAATTGCATTTGCTGAAGTTTTCAGTTCAGCATCGCTATACTGATCAACTAACTTACTCAAATCAACTTTCCCAATATTGCTTACTTTAGCAGCCATATCTTTTACAAGTGCTGCTCCTCCGGTTTCATTATAAAATCCTTGTGAATCTAAATGCGCTTCAGTATTTCTTCTCAATTCTTCCAAAGTTGCATTTCTCAGTCCTCTGTTTTCCTCACTTATTGCTCTGTCTACACTTCTTGAATCTAACCAACATTTTATTTTAGGATCTCCACAAACTCCCACTTGACTATATCTTGTTATATCAGTAGGCGCTCCAGGATTATTTGTCGCGCATATTCTAATTACTCCTCTATTATATATTTCAGGCAATACTGCCTCTTCTGCTCCCGCTTGAATATTTGGATTTAACAATGGTACAACGCTAGGCGTCCCCGAAACACATTCTTGTTCTGTCTTTATATCAAAATCCTTTATTTGATCAGCAACAAATTGATCTCTTACATAATTTACAGCGAAATCTGTAGATACTTGTTTGAATCCACATTTCTCCTGCCCATTTATATTTACACATAATTCTTTATATCCTGCTGGAGCTGTAAAGTCTTTCGTTTCATCTTTATATCCTCCCTTGGGTACAAATCCTGCTGCAACTTGTATTGTATCTGTTGTTGCATAGTAAGATATATCTGGAGCCCCTTTCAAATATACAGTATAATATATTCCTGCATCATTTCCTGCAAATATATGATAAAATACTTTATATGCTGCTGTAGGTGGTACGGTAGCATCAGTCTGTACAGTTGAATCAAAGTAAGCGTGGAATTGTGGAGGACTATCAGGCTCAACAAGCGATTTAATCGATGTAGGTCCTTTCGCACTTATCGACGCTCTACAAAATTCTGTTCCTGCCTCCTCTATATTCCTCGCTTGGAATGCTTTGAATGAGTTTACAGCATAAACTTGTTTGAAGTAATCAACTGAATTCTTTGTATTCTGCCATGCACTCATTACAGTCAAATATTCTCCTCCCCCTCTAACTTGTCCCTGTCCGTATGCTAATTCAACTAGTTTAGGTAATAGTATATTAGCGACTGGAGCTATTTGCCTCCAGAAGAATTCACACATGTAAACTGAATAAATCTCATCGCAAATTCCAATCATTTCTCCTGTGTCGAGATTATGTTGTAAACAATCTCTGTGTGCTGTTAACACAGATACAAAACCATCTATTCCTGCTTTAATTCCAGTTAAACATACAGGCATTAAAATTCCTTCTCGTGAATTAGGCAAACATAATAATGCTGATCCAACAATTCCGGTCTGAATAACATCAGCCACAGGGTATGTTCCTCCAAGATTACATCTACTCGATGGACAAATTACAGGATCACACATATTAAATAATAGTTTACAATCCCCTGGAGACATAAAGTCTTGACACTGTGTTCCAGGAATTACTGCTGCAGGATTCCCCACTTTTATTCCCTCTCCATCGATAATTACACTCTTAACTCCAGCTTTGTATTGTTCTGCAGCTCTATTTAATGCCTGCATTCCTCTCTGCACAATATCTTTTGTCTGACTTGCAGACAATCCATAAAATTCCCTTGATGTCTGTCCCGTATCAACGTTAAATTGTTGACAAATGTCATCCTGCACTCCGTTAAAGAAATCAGCTTTATGATTTGCTCCGACATTACATATCCAGAAGCTAGCAGGTCTTCCACTTGAATCAAATGCCTTTATGTTTCCAAAACCTACGTTTTGTTTTGTAGCAACATACCATCCTCTGTTCAAATCAAAAGGCACCAACGCAGGCATTCCTTTGTAAGGCTCGTTTTCATAATATTGTACCTCAGGATTTTCAAATTTATTATTATATGAATTAACATCTACTTTAGTAAATCTTGAAAATGCATTTATAGCAGTTGTATATTCAGTATTTGCTCCTGTTACTTGCCCAGTTTCATCATATGTGGACTGACGCACAGGAATTAAATTAGTATCTCCAAAACTGTCTTTTCTTACCTCATAAAGATTATTTTTATCTGCGCTTGGAGCAAACTGTCCATTCCCTAAATTATTCAAAATAACAATATATGACTTAGTGCCTGTGCCACTTGCAACATCTATTCTTTCGTAAGGCGTTCCAGGTTTCACATCTGCAGGCAAACCTTTTTCATTTCCTGTAATAACTCTACTATAATAAAGTCCTTGCTGGGAATTTTTAGAATCGTAAACATTTGTCTGATCGCTTTTAACATCAAATCCCGATTTTTGTAATCCTGCAGCTATACTTTCTTGTTGTACAAACAATTCTTTTCGAACGTTAACAGAATCTGATATTGTTGTAAGTTCTTCATTTGCCCCTTTCAAAAATGTATTAGAGAATCCTCCTTGTTTAATTGCTAAACAATGCGCATACATATCTCTCAGTTGAAGATATCCTATTTCTTTTTCTCCCCCTTCCAAAACTTTGCCAATTGTAGAAGGAGTTTTATCAGGCAACGTAACGGGAATAGTTGAACATTCAGCTTTTACTTTTGTAATAAATTCTTTCTGCGCTTCATCTCTATTCAATACCTGTCCTCCTCCAAATATCGAATTCAATCCTGTCGTCGCTTCATCAGTATGCTTTTCCTCTAATGGTTTCAATTCATTATTTATTTTCTCATTTAATGCTACTTTTGCATTTACATCTTTATCAACATCTTTAGAATATTTATTATAACAAGCTGTGAAACTTACTGATTTTCCAGTTGAAACTTCATCTCTACATAACGTATCATATTTTGGCATTACTTGTTGTCTTGCCAATCCTGCTCCAGTTAATCCTGTTACAAAAGTTTTAACAGTTAATGCGGCGGCAGTTGCAAAACATGCACTCTTCAACCCAGTTACAACACCATCAAGATTCTTAGAAATTCCTTCCCATCTTTCT
>CAZQLX010000004.1:29916-39420 GCA_964594495.1 Candidatus Woesearchaeota archaeon
GATTCCTACTTTCAATGCATCTGGTTTTATTTCATTTGCAAACTTTATTGAAGTCTTTATGGACTCCTCATCTTGACCAGGCAATCCAATCATAAAGAAAGCTACGGTATTTATTTTCGCTTTCTTTGCAAGATCAAATGCATTCTTTATTTTTTCTAATGTCTTCGCAGGAGTTAGTTGTATAGCTCTCTTTTCAATTCCTATATTAACAGTTAAGTTTGCCTCGCTTGTTGTTCCTTGTCCTTTTGGAATAAGTCTTATCTTTGCAAACTTTCCAATATTCAAATCCTCAAGAGTAAATTGTTCCCCACATATTTCTCTTGGTGGTCCATCTAATCTCAAATCAATTCCTATAGTCCTTGTTGTAATTTGTGATCTACCTATCCATCTCATTATTGTATTCAGTGCTTCTCTACTTTGCTCAGCATCAGGAGATCTTATTGCCTGCCAATTTTCTTGAATTATTCTCCTGAAAGTCGGATCAACTGCATCTAAAGTTGAGCATTCAAGTAATCTTATTCTCGCTTCTTCAGGCGAAACTCCTGTTAATTCCAATATAACTCTTCTTCCATTTGATAATTCAATTGGAGTTGGAGTATCAACATTTAATTTCACTTCAGTATTACCACTTCTTATTGTTGCACTTGCCTTGTCTTTCTTAGGATTATCTATACTTAATACTCTTATAATAACCGGACGATTATCGATATAAACAACTCCACTCGCAGCAGAAAAATCAACATTAAATAATGCCTCTCTATCTCTAGCATACTGTTCAGCATTTTCTGTATTTGGATAAAGCTCTAACAATTGATTTACTAATTCACCTTGTGTCTGTTTTTTATTCAAATATTTTGACAAATCAATTGCTTCTTTCAGTCCTCTTTCTCCAAATGTTTCTCCCGCAGTGCTTTGAACATCTTTCTCTGCTGGAAAATCCTCCGATACCCCACTTAAAGTCCCAACAGCATCTTCAAAAGCAATTTCTGTGTTAGAATCATAAACTTTCTCAACGATTGTATCTTTATTCTGACATTTTGCAATTAATTCACTCTTCAAAGAAAGCTTCCATGCATTTTCTGGCTTGTCTATTTCTCTTTGCTGTGTCTTTGTATCAATTTGACTTTCTAAAGAATCTCCAGTTTTTGTTTTATCAA
This sequence comes from Candidatus Woesearchaeota archaeon, assembly GCA_964594495.1. GTDB lineage: Archaea > Nanobdellota > Nanobdellia > Pacearchaeales > GW2011-AR1 > CAZQLX01. The sequence goes on from CAZQLX010000004.1 coordinate 31,074, forward strand.
TTCTATAATAAAGAGTCCAATCTCCAACAGATCCCATTTCCCTTCTTATAGAATACCATCCTGTATCTCCAGGAATCATTCCTTTCTCCAAATATCTCTCACATGCTTCTGTTTTTCCAAACACACTATCAGTTGCAGATCTCACTAAAGTTCCTGTTCCTTGTACTGCTCTCTGAGCTGATCCAACGACAATACCTCCGCTGATAGGTGCTTTCTCAATTACTAGCTCTTTAATCTGGAATGACCCTCCTTTCGGATCATTTGCAGGAATATAATCATTTATTCCTAATAACTTTGGTTCTAATCTCAATCTCAAATCTTTTGATGGACAATCAATCTCTACTGTTCCCGTTTTATCATATGAATTAACAAAAATATTCTCTATTTCACATTTATTATTAAGAAATCTAGATTTTTCATATACTTCAAATACATCTGTACTTTCAGCCGTAATAACCTCTATTTTGGCTTTCTTTTGTGCGCTTGCTAATCCATCATATGCTACTTGTAAACCTGCTCTGCATGAAGATAATCCGGGAACAAATATATCATCTGATGTTTTCCCATATGGAATTTTAGTTGTTGTAATCTTACTATCTCCTCTGTAAATAGAGACGGATGCTGATTCAGGATCTGCATCTTCTAATCTAACAGAATACCTTCCATTCCAAAAACTTTGTTTGCTTTTTTCTGATTCCCATTCTTCATCACTTTGAGGTGTTAAAATAAAATCAGCTTTCCCAACTCCAAGAACATTTATTGGATTATACTCTATTTGCGCAGTCAAATTAACTTTTACAAATTCAGGCAAAGAAGTCTCATTAGGCTGTCTTTTCAAAATCACAACTGCGTATCCAATATTATTGATAAGAGGACTTCCCAATAATTTATCGTATGATCTTAATGCTGCTCTTGCTGGATGAAAACCAGTTCCAACAACTTCTGTAGGATAAGTTCCCTTAAATCTTATATTTCTTATTTCTTTAATATCGATTAAAGGATTTAGCTGTACAGCATCAATTTGACAAAATACCGGAACATTTTGTTCAGCTAATAAATCACTTCTCACAACTGCTGGCTGACATCCAATTGGAGCAACTTGTAACATTAAATCTTGTCTACCTTGACATTGCTTCTCATCACCTAATACTGGCCAATAAGTATTTCTATCGCTACTTGAATAAATTGTCTCAAAACTTGGTTTGTAAGTTGGAGTTTTTCCATAACTTGACAATCCACTAGTATATCCATAATTTGCAGCAGCACTAACAAATACAATTCCTCCCAAAACAATAATAATTCCAATTAACATTAATGCAATTAACTTAAATTTTTTCTTTCCTATCATATGAACTCCAAATCAACTTTTTGTGAATCAAATATTGCAAAATTATATTGTAGTTTCTCTAAACTATCTGGCCTCTGTAGCCCAGAAACTCTAACGATTATCTTGTTTTTCTCTAAATCAGACGGCAACAAATAAACGATAGACTTTCCTCCCCCAGTCAAAGCATATTCTACTTTTGTTTCAGGAACCTGAATATCGAAACACTCTTCTTTTTTACTTCCAAAGAATCCTGCAATCCCTCCCCGAGTTACTTCTCTACATTCAGTCTTCGTACTTGCAGGAATTGTAATACTTGAGTTTCCATATACAAACACTCTTGCTTCGTAAGCTCCCTCAGATAACTTAATCTTTCCATTTTCAGGCAATGCAAGAGTTGTTGTTTTACCATTTTCTCTTGCAAAAGAAATTATTGCTCTTTCACTACTCTTTTTACCATCAACTTGTAATTCAACTTCTAATTCATGTTCTCTATCTAATATAACTTCAACAGTATCTTCTTCATTTGAAGAGAACAATTGTTTTTTCTCAGCATATCCTTCAGCCCTAACTTGGATATATCCATTTACACAAGCTGGTGCTGTTGTAATCAATTTTCCATTTTCACTCTCCCCTAATCTACATTGTTGATTGAAACATATGTAACTCACATTTCCGTTTATTGGATTCAAATTAATATCATAAAGATTTACTTCAATTTCATTCGTCCTAAACTGACACAAATCTAATTCTCCAGTTACATCATTAATCTCTGAATATATTGCTTCTCTTGGTTTGTTATTGTCTATAACTACAGCAACAGGGAATTGGAATATCTCTTCATCGTTATAAACCTGTATCAGTACAGGAAAACTTAAATCATATACATAATGATAGGCATTATAACAGAAACCCATTATTCCCAATCCTTCTTGATTTCCTACCGGTTCAGCAACCATCAATTCCTGATCAACGCCATCTCCGTCAATCTCAATTTTATAAGGCCAATTCTTTGAATAAACAAAATTAACTCTTTCATCAGTTGTTACATCAATAATATAATAATCATCACTCTTCTCATCTTTTGTATAATAGTCTCCTTTAACTTTCAGAGCCCCAAGATTCCCTTCTAATCCTGTTTGTATATCATCAACAACATTTCTTGTTTGCCATATTTGTGGCGAACAACTTATTTCAACCCCGTCAACATGCGCATACAATCTCAAAACATCAACAGTATAATTCTCTAAAAATGCATCTTGTTTTTCTTTTTGATATATCTCTCTAGCTAAATTATAAAATTTACCAAATTTACTCTCAACATTAACTTCGACTCTGTTTTTCCTCGCACTTCTTTCATCTTTCTTAACAGTTAGATCATCACTTACTTCAACAATTACTCTAGCTTCTTCAATTTTAACTCGTACATCTCCTGCTTTTCTTTCAATATCAAAACCTTGCTCATAAAACGTAGTATAATCACACTCTCCGATTCTCTCTGTTAAATATTCTCCAATTTCTTGTTCTATCTCGCTCTTTGTAGGTACCTCTTCTCTTATAATTCCATTTCCAGCGATATAATACCAGTATGGAACTGGAAATCCCAAAAAGTTCAATTGTGAAGAAAACGGTGCAAAATCGCTTCCCGGAATATATTCTGGAACGTATAAACGCCCTCCCTGACTTCCCGCAATATCTAACGCTCCTCTAGTTTCTTCTTCAACACAAACAGCATAGTAATCGTATATCGGTTTAAACTCAGCAGGTACACTATCAACTCCGCTTATTTCTCCTCTAAAAAGAAAATATGCAATAATGGCTCCAGCAATCAATATTGCAATAATTATGTATATAGCTACTTGCCCTTTTTTATTCCTAACCCCTATACTCCTCATATCATCTCTTATCATTTTTCCCTCCTTTTCCATTCCTCGCCTTCTCTTTTATCAACTCCATAATTTCACTATTGATATCTTTATCTAAGTTAGATTTAAATTTCTCCCACAATTCCTCATCTTCGATGAGTAATAAATACCTCTTCATCCCTCTTTATCTCTCTTAACCTCTTTTCTTTCTCTTTTTCCTATTCCTTTTACTATAAAAACCTTTCTTATTAAGTAATTAACTTACTTACTAAGTAACTAAGTGAAATCCATCATTTTTCTACTATTCACTTTACCCCACATATTTTTCCACATTTCACATTATTTTACTTCATTCTCACACGTTAAAAAAACAATGGCCCCTCCAAGAATCGAACTTGGGTATGATCCACGTCAAGGATCCGGTCTACCATTAGCCTAAGGGGCCTTTAATTACAATTTAACCAACAAACAAAACCTTTTTAACTATTCCGTCCGCCATATCATTACCGCCTCCATAGCTCAGTCGGATAGAGCGATAGTTTTGTATCGTAAGAAAAGCCAAAAAAACTATAGGTCGGGGGTTCAATTCCCCCTGGAGGCTTATATATGAGAGAATTAAGAAATTATCAAAGAATTGCATATCAAGAGCATTTCTGTGATCGTTGCTGCGACTACATTAGACCCGGAGATATGTATGAAGGAAGAGTAGTAGTGCATAAAATAAATGAAAAAAATCGATTAGTAGTTTGGAAAATACATATTAATCCCTCTTGTGATTACCCTGAAGAACCAAAAGAAGATTTGGAAATAATAGCATTCAGAGAAGAATTAAAACTTGCTGCATAAATTATAATAGAAACTACTAATTTTCATCAACAAAACTCGCTTTCCCACCAGAAACAAATATCTCTGCAATATTTCCTTCCAAATTAGCTAACTCCCCAGACGCAAAAGGTCCAACTAAATTACCATCCATTCCTACAAACTGTTCCACGCTTTGATTAAACATTACCAATCTATATTTTTCCGCTTCTATATTCTTTTTCCCTGTAAATGTCCTAGCTACCTCTTTATCTGAATCTTCAAATGCTCTAACAAGCTTATCAAAAACTTCCTTCTCAAAATTAAGCATATTTTCATAATCTCGTTTCATCATCCCGGTCTCAGTCGCCACAAATACTAAAGTCAATATTTTTTTCTTTCGGATTCTTAATAATTCTTTAAATAAAGCTATAGAATTCTCAAACTGTTTTTTACTTTTAGCTACATTATCCAAAAACAAATCACCTTCTTTATTTGATTCATTTTTTCTCTCATTTAAATATTCGGAAACTTCATCCAAAAAATTCTTAGGTAAAGTCTGTAAAACCTCCGAGTATTTTTCTTTTCTCAACAGTTCATATAAATCATTATAGCTAAGCATAAAAAATTAATTCAACAAAGCTTTATAAAAATGATTATACTACTTTATCAATAGAAGTTAATAAAAATGGCTAATAAACTTAAAATCTATTTGTTTCGACACGGTCAAACAACTTTCAATAGAGATGAAAAGTTTACTGGATGGCTCGATCCCCCTCTAACATCTTTAGGGAAAAAACAAGCACAAACTATCGCAAAAAAACTAAAAAACAAACCCTTTCAGATTGCATTCCAAACAAAACTAAAACGTTCAAAACAAACTCTCAAAGAGGTCCTAAAATATCATCCAGAGTGTGAAAAAATTATAACAGACAATCGTCTTATCGAACGTAATTACGGTTCTCTTAATGGTACTTCTCATAAATCATTTATTAATAATATAGGTAAAAAGCTTCTAAAGCTCGATGTTCATGGAGACGCACTTGAAAATCTATCAATTAAAAATCAAAAAAAGCTGAGAAAAATTCTAGGAAAAGAAGAATATGAGCTAATTCATAGAGGTTATTCTATTCCACCACCTAAAGGGGAATCATTTGCAATGGTAGAGAAACGTGTTCACTCTTTCATTAAATTCCTCATTCCTTTCATGAAAAAACAGAATGTCAACGTAGCTATCTCGGCTCACGGCAATTCAATTCGTCTTTTCCGCAAAATCATGGAAAAAGCTTCAATTAAACAGACAACCTCATGGTTCATCCCCTATGATAAAGTCTTTGTTTATACAGTGAAAGCTTAAATTTTTATATTAATCTCTAATCAATATTCTATGAAGAAACTATTTCTCACTTCTAGTATAGAAAGTGTAGCAAAAGATATAGCCAAGAGATTAAATAATAAATCGAAAAGGATAGCCTTTATTTCAACAGCATCTGAATTAAAAAAGAGAGATTCTAAATGGTTCGATAATGATAAAAATGCTTTAATAGAGGCAGGATTTGAATTATTTGATTATACAGTCACAGGAAAATCATTAGAGCAGCTTAATAAAGACTTATCTAAGTTCGAAATTATTCATGTGAACGGTGGAAACACCTTTTATCTATTACTTCAAGTAAGAAAAAGTGGATTCGATAAATTTATCAAAAATTTCATAGAAAAAGGGGGAATATATATGGGCTCAAGTGCAGGTTCTATCCTAGCTGCTCCCGATATCTATCCAACAAGTAAAATCGATACTAAAATTTATGAAGAAGAGCTAAAAACATTTGAGGGTCTCAATTTAGTTAATTTTACTGTGTTTCCTCATTGGGGAAGTTCTCACTTCAGAGAATTATATCTTAATCATAGACTAGATCTTGCTTATGACAAAGGACGTAAAATAATTCTACTTGCCGATACAGAATATATCATAGTAGAAGATGACATGCTTAAAATAATAGATACCAACATCAAATAAGTAAAGTCTTTATACCCATTTTTTCTGCCTCTTCTATGTTTGAAGCATTCAAGAAAAAACTTAACAGTTTTTTCGGTAAATCAGAAAAAGCTGAAGAGAAAATCGAAGAAAAACCCCAAATTAAAGAAGAGAAGATAGATGAAATCATAGAAAAACCTAAAGTTGAAGAAAAACCCAAAAAATCAAAAGAAAAAAAGCCATCTGTTAAAAAAACACCAAAAAAAGATAAAGAATTAGAAGAACCAGAAATAAAAATAGCCAAGATCCCAGTTTCTGAAAAACTACCAGATATTGAGAAACCTTCAATAGAACCAGTAGCTCAACCCCCTCACGAAACTCCAACAGAAACCATCGTTAAAGAATCAACCATAAAAGAAGAAAAGAAAAAATTCTCTCTTTGGCCTTTCAGCAAAAAGAAATCCGAAGATAAAGAAGCAAAAAAGGAAGAAGAAATCAAAGAAAAAGTTCATGAAATTGTAGAACAAGTCGAGACCGAGTTAGAAGAAAAAGAAGAATTATCTGATAAAAGCGCCTATGAACCTTCACCATCTACAACCATAGTTGACAAGATAACTACTTCTGATGAAACCCCTTCCGAAACCGGTTTCTTCTCAAAATTCATGAAAAAACTCTCTCCAACTACTACCACATTAGAAAAAAAGCATGTTGAAGAAATATTTTCAGAATTAGAAATGACTTTATTAGAAAACAATGTCGCTCTAGAAGTAGTAGACAAAATTCATTCCAATTTAGAAAAAGATCTTGTAGGTATCGAAGTAAAACGAGGTAAAATAGAAGAAACGATTCTCTCTTCTCTTAAATCTTCCATTCTTGAAGTTCTTATAGAACCTCCAAATCTTATTGAGCAAATAAAAAACAAGAAAGATTCTCCCTTTGTTATATTGTTTTTCGGAATAAATGGATCAGGTAAAACAACTTCAATAGCAAAATTAGCCAGCTTCTTACAATCTCATAATATAAAATGTGTCTTAGCAGCAGGAGATACATTTAGAGCAGCCTCAATAGAACAATTAGAAAAACATGCACATAACCTTAAAGTTCCAATAATAAAACATCAGTATGGTTCAGACCCGGCAGCAGTTGCATTTGATGCCATAAAATATGCAGAATCAAACAAAATCCCCGTTGTCCTAATTGATACTGCTGGAAGAATGTATACAAAATCAAATCTTTTAAAAGAAATGGAAAAAATAATTCGTATTGCTAAACCCGATCTCAAAATATTTGTTGGAGAATCAATTACAGGTAATGATGCAGTAGATCAGGCTCGTACTTTTAATGAATCTGCAGGAATCGATGGAATAATTCTAAGCAAAGCCGATATTGACGAAAAAGCAGGCACAGTTCTTTCCGTTTCCTATGTCACAAATAAACCCATATACTTCCTTGGCTTCGGTCAAAAGTATTCTGATCTCAAACCTTTCACAAAATCAGAAGTTCTGAAGAATATTGGATTGAATTAATCGTTTCATATTTCATAATTTACTGCATTCTCGATTCCTTTTCTAAAGGCATAATTATTCTCATCTTTCACAAACACTTTTCTTCCAAAACCCTTCAATCTCTTTTTCATTCTTCTCAAAAGATAGGGATTATTAACAGTATAAAGAAGATATCGAAATTTAGGTAAACCTGAGGCACTCTCTAGTAAATCAAGCTTCATAATGACATCTGCACCTCGCTCTAAAGCCATCCTAGCTAAATCTTCTTCAAAATAAATTTTATAAGATTTTAAATTTCTATCATACTTGTAAGGCATTAGCTCGCCAATTGCTCTCAAATTACTTCTATTATATCTTACTATCCCTTTTGGTTTTCTACATTGAAAAATAAAAAACTCTCCATCACTCTGAGCAAAGAAAATATAGTTTCTGGGCATTATCTCTATAGCTTAGAAGATAAAATGCATTATATAATTATTCTAGCAATCTAAAATATATAATCCTATAACGCCTTTGTCTATTTCCACGTAGGTTTAGGTAATTCATCCATCCCAAATTTTCCTTCTTTAATTTTGAAGAACCAATAATATCCCTTTTGATTACCTTTATAACCACAAGTAATAACATCTGCACCTTTCTCTCTAGCAATTTCTTCTAATTCCCCAAATTCTCTTTCACATGATTGCTGTACAACAAAATCTATTTTCTCTCTTCCTACTCTATGTAAAAAAATAAAATTATCTATAGGATAGCAAAACTTTATACTATGCTTAGTACTATTTAAAATTCCAATACCTTCCGCAGTGTAAACTGGCATTCTATACTCTGGCTTTTTTTGTTCTGTCGAAGAAATAGTTTCAACTTCTTTCTTATTTTC
>CAZQLX010000005.1:0-28310 GCA_964594495.1 Candidatus Woesearchaeota archaeon
TAAAAGTGTTTCATAGTCTTCCATAATTATTGAAGGTAAAACAAGCTTTATAAAGCTGTTTGTATATTTTGAGATATGAAAAGAGAAGTGGGATCTAAAGGCAGAAATTTAGCGTTAACTATCATAATTGGAATATTTATTTCTATTATGGTGATGGTTTTGGTTAATTTGATTGTTACGTATGCTTATGAACAACCAGATTATGGAAGATATTGTAAAGTTAATGAGATTGTTTATCCAAAAGCAACACCTTTAGGTATAAATTGTACCCTTTCTCCTTTAGTTGAACAACAAACAAATCAGTGTTATGCTGAAAGAGGACAGCCTATTTATAATTATGATAATAACGGTTGTATTGTAAGCTTGAAAGATTGTGATTTATGCGGTGCTGGATATGAAGATGCTTCAAAGGCGTATAATAGAAATGTATTCTTCATTTTCGCGATTGTTGGATTTATTTTAATTGTAGTCGGATTGTTTTTAAGACCTTTACTTTTACAAATAATTTTCCTTCCTGCTGGAGCTATTTTAGTGATTGAAGCAGCTATTCGCAATTTTGATGATAAACTTGCAGTAATAATTACTTTTGCTTTATTGATTATTGCAGCGATATACTTGGCGTTGAAGAAGCTGAGATAGTTAAATTGTTAAAGGATCGCCATTTACTTGAAAGCTATTTGGATTGACGCCTTCTGTTAAATGAATGAGACCTTTGTTTACCTCATATGATCTATAAGTTGGAGGAAGATATTTTATTTGAGGTGTTCTAAGTAATTTACCTGATTTTCCTTTTGATGGTTTAAATTGATTCATCCATTCCCAATTCACAAGATACATTTCTCTTCTAAGAGTCCATTTTTCTAACCATCCTGTACTTACTTCGTCAAGTTGTTTTATTTCTTTTGCAAACCAAAAAATACCTAAACCCCAATAACCTTTGTGATATTCATCTGGATAGGACATTTGTTCTTCGTCAACAGTCCAACGAATCGGTTCTTTTCTTCCTTTAGATTGTACTGCTGCAAATTTGCATTCTATTATTCTATCGTATCCAATTAAGTCCGGACCTTTATTTGGTTTAGGGCCAACTTGAAGATAAAGAAGATCAGCAGCCCAAAAATGATGAAGAGGAGTGATAACTGTATTAAACAATCTGGAATCCATTTTAGCCTAGATAACGAAGTTTTCCTGGACGAGGTTCGTAAGCAATACCTTCTTCAAGAAGTTTCTTTATTTCTTGATTTATTACTGCAGGAGGTTCTTTGAGATCTTCTATTATTTTGTCTACGCCAATGCCGCCGTCTTTTTCAGAATCTTTAATCATATTGATCATCTTATCTTTTAACGCAATGAGTTCAGATTTTTGCATTTGTTTTGGCATGTCTGATTCTAATTCGAGTTTGCGGACGAGGAGATAAGAAGGATCTTTTTTCTTTATTATTTCTGGTGTTATGTAAACTTCATTGTTCCAAGAGCGAAGGAGACCGATGACAAGAATTGTGTCTCCTTGATTATAAGGTGTGAATTTTTCTATGTCTTCGCCAAATGCTTTGATTTTTATTTGTCCCGATCCGTCGTCTAGTGTGATGGAGCCGAATTTTTTCTCTCCATCTTGAATGAATTTATCAATAACATTGGCGATAAGATTTACTCTGATCATTTGTTTGTTTTCTGCTTCAACAAACTTCAATCTTTCTCCTTCCATCACTACATTGCCGCTTACTACAGTTCCTACTTTTGCTTTAAAGGCTATGTTTCTTTTGAATTGTTGTTGTTCTACCATTTAGTTTTGATAATTTAAGGGCTTATAAGTTTTATTGAGATTTACATTCTTTGAATATATCCGTGTTTTGGTTTAAAAATATCACCAGATTTAGAGAGTTGTGTGATGGCGTCTTCTATTTCTCCGGAGTTAAGGTTGTTTCCAATTGCTTTTTCTAATTCTTCCATTGGAATAAGTTTACCTAGTCTTGTTTCTAATTGAGAAATTACATCGCGAACAAGAAGGATTTTACTTCTTTTTGAAGAGGTAATGCCTGTTGTCATTTTATCAATATCGAAAGTTTGAGCTTCTTCATCGTAACCAACTTGTGTGAGACACATTCTTACTAGATCTATAGCTATTTTTGCATCGGCTCCTGTGACTGTTTCACTTAATCGCATTTTTGCGTGTGCTTCTGCCAGTCTAATTATTCCTTCTAACTGTCTAGCTGTGATAGGAATTGGTTTTACGACTGAATCTGATTTAACTGCTTGATTTCTTAATTGGACATAAAAATTCTTTATTTCTTCTATCGCTGTGTCTGTTAATTTAGGTTTTATTTTTTGTTTTGCATATGCGACATACTTCCTAATTAGTTTTGGATCTATTGTGTCACGAATTACTTCTTGTTTGTGCTCTTCTAACACGTGAGTAGCAATTGCTTCGTCTTGAGCCTTGTTTGGTAAGTCTCGAATGACGAAAATTAGATCGAAACGAGAGAGTAAAGCAGGGGAAATATCAATTTGTTGAGGTATTGGCGTGTAAGGGTCAAAACGTCCCATTTTTGGGTTTCCTGCTGCTAAAACTGTGGTTTCAGCACGGAGAGTTGCATGAATGTTTGCTTTACTTATCGTTACAGTTTGTTGTTCTAAAGACTCATGCATGGCAGAACGATCATGTTCATCCATTTTTTCAATCTCATCAATTGCTAAAAGACCCTTGTTGGATAATACCATTGCTCCAGCTTCTAAAGACCAGCCCCTAAGAAATTCATCTTTCACAACAGCAGCAGTTAATCCTGCTGACGTTGCTGATTTTCCAGATACATAACGCCCTTTTGGTGCGATAGTCGCGGTAAATTTTAGCATTACAGATTTTGCAACTCCCGGATCTCCTACAAGAAGCATATGTATATCTCCTCTTGTTGAACCTTTATCTGATTTTACCTTTCTAACGCCCCCTAACATTTGTAATAAAATTGCTTCCTTTATTTTTTCAAATCCATATACACTTGGAGCAATACTTTTAGAGAGGCGTTTATAGACTGTTGGATCTGCTGCTAATTCAAGGATTTGTTTCATATCTTCTTCTGTTATAGAAAGATCTTCAAATGACTCTTCTAGAGGAATGGTGTTATTTGCTTCTACTGCAATGTCGAATCTTGTTGAAATTGCCCCGGTTTGTAATGGAACTGGGATTTCTTTTAGAATTCCAAATATTTTTATTCTACTTCCTGGCGTTGTACGCTCTTCCATTTTAGGATCCACAAGATCTTCTTTAAGGAAGACATTTATTCTTCTTGGTTGTTCTCCACCTTCTAATGCGTCTGGAGATTCTTCAATCACAAGTCTTTGAGCGTCAACCATTTCTTTAGAGATGAGTTTGAAAGAAGATTTCCAACCACATGTACATCTTGAAGGTTCGTGAAACTTTTTATCTATTTGGAGTACAGAAAGAACCGCACCGCAGTTGGGACATTCGAATTTGGCGTTTACTACCTGTGGACGAACGTCTGATGCTTGACGAACAATTCCTTCGATCCAAAGTAGTTGATCTAAATGTTTTGCTCTTATTTCTCTTATTTTAATATAAATGGTTTTAGGAAGGTCTAGTATTCTTATTCTTGGGAGTTTAACGAGACCAGATTCATCAAGTGCGTTTTCTAGAATTGCAAGAGTTTCTTCTGGTTTGTCTAACATATTATCGGCAAGCATGGGGGAAAATTGCTGCAATGATTCAAAGTTTAGTCCAACTACTCTTTCACCTATTCTAATTGATTCTCCTGTTTCTTTTTTGTGTGCATCGAAGAAATTCTTTGCTTCTAAAACTAATTCTTCGTGCCTCTTCTTTTCCATGTTGTTTTCCAGAGGTGTGGATATTTATATTATTTTCTGTGTTAAAAAGAGTATTTAGAGTTGTGTGAGTATTTTGGAGTTGTAAGATAATTGAATTACTGAGACGGATTGGTAGATTTAGGTTTATATTTTTGAGCAATGGCATAAGGTGCTGTTCTTCCACTTCCAATTCTTTCTAAAAACCCTAGTTCTGCTAATTTTTTCATAAGATTTGGCTGAGCAACTTCGTTCGCTTTTGTGTCTGGATCATATTCTGGAAGATATTGTGAAAGTGCCCTTCGAACTTCAACAGGCATTAAGGGAGTACCGGAATCAGCCAAGATAAGCATTGTAGCTAAACTGGCTAATTTTGTTGTTCCTCTATTGTTAGTGAAGACATCACCAGGTAGACCGGGAAGTATTTTTCTTAAATTTTCTCGCATTACTCTCTCAGAACCATCATACATGCTTTCTGCTGCTTTTCCTTCGTAGCTTATAGTTCCAATTTCTACATTTGATGTGGAACTTATTGTTTCTAAGTCTATTCTAAGACCTGCGGCTCCAAAAACGTAATGTTGTTGGCTGTCAAATACATCTTGAAGTAATGCTTTATAGACCCTTTCTACGTCTTTATCTTTTGTAGTTAAGGAAAATGTTGTGAGTCCCCTTTTATATTCCGTGTTTTGTTCAATCATCTCTTTTTTTGATAATAGATCAAATCTTGCTGCTATATGGTTTATCAACTCGTCTGCTAAAGTTCCCTTCTCTTTTTCATCTATAGGCATCATAAGATTAACTGTTTTATTTTGGCCAGAATTGTCAATATATACAACATATTTAATTGAATGTCCTTTTACAGAGGTTCGTAAGGTTGCTGTTTCTGCTTCTCTTGCTTCCGCTTCTTTAAATTTTTTCTCTAACTCATTAAGCTGTCGACTAACCAGATTAAGACCCTTCATGCCCTTTATTCCTTCTAGTAATTCTTTTACTTGTTTTAACCTAGGAGCTGTTTCTTTGTATTCTGGAGTTTCTTTAACGGGAATTCTAGAAGACTTAAGTAAGTATACTAAATCGCTATCTCGAATTGTGTCACCCATAGCACTTCTGGCGGCAGTGTATTTTTGATCTAAATCTCTGAGTTTGGCCAATTGATTATCTCTTGATACAAGACAGGCTGCAGCGGTGTGTACGTCTCCTCGAGAGATCTTATCATTTATAGCGTCATCAGCCATTTCCATATATTCTTTTACATCTTTTTCAGCAGCTTTTAATTTCGTTTCTAAATCGCTAAGAGTTTTGTCTGATGTCGTGGTTGTCCCTCTAACTTCTGGAATTTCTTGCGCTGATGCTCCGTGGAAAGATTTAGTGGTAAATTTATGTGGGAATCGCTGTCTAAGAAATGCTAAAATATTTCCTCTCGCTTCTGGAGCAAGTTGTTCTCCCTTTCTTTGACTATATACTAAAATGTTATCTTTTTCTTTAGGCAAACATACATTTAGATCGTATTTATTTTGTCCATTTGCTATTAAATCTACAATAGCTTTATGAATTCGTTCTCTATCATCGGGATTAAGAACTTCGATTCCTAGTGCGTAAATATTTTCATATTTTTGATCGTCTCTACTCATGATGTTTTCTCCTAATATCGCCAGAACTCTTTCCCAACGGGCCTTTTTGATAGAAAATTATAGCTTTTAAGCCTTTCTATAAAGGCCTTTTACAGGGGTAATTGTTTACTACTTAAATGGGTAAAGAATTATGAGTTTACTCTAAGGCGAAACGAAGAATTGCACCAACGCCCTTTGTGAGATTAAAGAATTGCTCTCCTTCTGCATTGTCTGTTGAGATTATGACAACTTCTGATCCGATGTTTGCTGCGAGAGATTCTAGTTCTGAGGTTTCCTCTTTAGATAGTTTCTTTGAAATAAGAAGTTTCTCTACTGCTCCTCTACTTAGAGCAAGTTTTACTCTTTCTGTGCCGTAAACTGCTTTTTCTTTATGTTTTCCTAATGTTTCAAAGAATTTTGTTATTTCTTTTGTTTCTTTGATTCTTTCTTGTTGAGAGATATCTTCTTTTGAAGCTTCAACTAACAATTGGAGACCGTGCTCGTCTGTATAACCTAAGTCTTTTACTGCGATAACTAGATTTTTTAATTTTGTAACTAGTTCGCTGTCTCGAAGAAATTCTTCTTTTGTTGGAATTGGACCACCAACAAGAATTCCTTTAAGTTTTGGCATTTCAAAGAAGATTATTTTCATTTCTTCAGATATTCTTTTAAAGAATTCTTTTGCAAGTCCTTCAGTAATTCTTTCGAATCTCTGAGCGGATTGTCCTCCGGCTCTAACTTTTCCAGGAACTCCCGAGGTTAGTGAGCGAAGGACTTTTATTTGTTTTCCTTCTAATATTCCTATTGTCGCTTCTTTTCTGTCCATTACAACAAGGGCATATATTTCCTCCACGTCTAGCATTTCTTTTAGTGGATCGAGTAAGAAAACTTGATCACATCTGTATAAACGAACACGCAGAGGTTTAAACGGTTCATGCGCCCAGACTTTGATATCTTGTGAACCTTCTCTTTCTGAGACATTTCCTGCGAATAGGGCGAGACCGTTTTCTGGTGTTTTTTTGTATTTTTTTAATTCTCTTAGAATTGCTTCTATAGAAGCGACAACTGCGGTTCTTGTTGCTTTTGATTTTATATTTTCTGCTGTTGAAGCTTCGGATTCTAGCTGGCGGACAACTGTGAAAATATTTGTTTCTGAAGGGATCATTACAGTAACTAATTCTGTATGTCTGCCTCTTATACTTTCAAGTATGGAAATTAGTTCTTCTAATTCTTGTCGTTTTTTTTGTTCGGAATCCATTTTATTGTAGATTATGACAGGTTTTTAGATCTTGTGAGTAATCTTTGAGAGACTTAGGTATATCTATCCCTGAAATTGGCTCTCTTAAGGAAATATTTTTGTCTTTTTTTGATTTCCATACTAGAGAATTGAATTCTTTAATATCATTTATTAGTGAAAGATTTGATTTTCCTAATTTAGGTTTAGGAAAATCTGATGTAAGAAGGTCGATATTTAATGATGTTGCTATTACTGATGTAACTTGGGGAATAATCGGATAAATCAATGTTAAAAATCTCTCAAGAAGATAATAAAGAGTATATTTCGCTGAATCTGATTCCTCTTTTGAGAACTTATTTTCTTGGTTATATGCCCTTGCCTTAACAATTTCTAGATAGTGTGATGCGAAAGTGTCCCAAATGAACTCTCTGAGTTTTAATGAAGGATGATAGAAATTATATATTTCATAGTTTTCATCTGAAAATTGAGTTAAATCTTCCATATAATCTATGAAGAGTTGATCGAGAGGAGTTGGTTTTGTTTTTTTTGGTTTTTCGAATTGCGTAATAAATCTAGAGACATTAATTATTTTGTTTATTGTTTTTAACTCAGCTCTAATTTTATCTTTTGAACATGAAATGTCTTGTTTTGAAAGATCTCCTTCGGTTGCTGCCCAAATTCTAAATGCTTCGGCACCGAATTCTTTTAGAATATCTTGAGGATCTATTCCATTGCCAAGAGATTTAGACATTTTTCTTCCTTGTGCATCTAAAATGTGTTGATGAATCCAGGCATCTTCAAAGCAAGGTTTCTTTGTTTCTAGAAAACCGCGGAGGATTGTGTAATAAAGCCAGGTACGAACAATTTCTTTTCCTTGAGGCCTAAGAGATGCGGGAAAAGATTTTTTAAATAATTCTGGATCTGATTTGTATTTTAGCATGAAAAGTTCTGAAATAGAAGAGTCGAACCAGGTGTCGAAAACACGCGTTTCTCCTTGCCAGTTTTCTTTAGAAAACTCTTCTATTTTTCCTACTAATTTTCCGTTTTTGAGGATCTCTGATCCTTTCGGAGGAGATTCTTTCCAGGGCTGATAGTATCTTCCTGAAGGGGGAAGAGCAATAAGTCCAGATTTAGAATGCCAAAGAGGAATTGGAGTTGCATAAAAGCGTCTTCTTGATATAGGCCAGTCAATTGCGATAGAATCTATCCAATTGTCTAGAATTTTTTTAGACTCTGGAGGGAAGAAATTAATTTTTTTAGAGACTTTTCTTATATCTTCTTTAAATTCTAATTGTTTTAGATAGAATTCGGGCATCTCGATGAATTCTACTTCTGCACCGGAGCGTTCTGAAGTTGGAGTTGAATGTGTGATTTTTTCTTGTTTGTTTATTAATTTTTTTTCTTTTAGCATTTCAATAATCTTTTCTCGTGCCTCTTTTATCTTAAGTCCTTGAAGAAAAGCAGCATGTTCATTCATTCTTCCATCTTGATTTATAGCAATTACGGTCGGGATTTTCATTTCTCTAAAGAATTGGATGTCATGTAAATCTCCAGCAGAACACATCATTACAAGACCAGAACCTTTTTCTATTTCTGCGAGTGGATGGGATTTTATTGGGATTTCTTTGTTGAACAATGGGGAGATAGCCGTTTTTCCTTCTAGATGTTTATATCTTTCATCTTTAGGATTAAAAATAACCATCGCACATGTACAAATTAGTTCTGGGCGTGTAGTCGCTATGATTATTTTCTCTTTTGTTTCTTTTACTTGCCATTGAATGTCATTAAATATTGAAGGGATATCTTTGTATTCTATTTCTGAATCTGCAATTGTTGTTTGTAGCTTGGGGTCCCAATTGTTTACTCTTTTATCTTCATATACGAGTCCCTTTTTGTATAGCTCTATGAAGGTGGATTGTGTTAGTGCTCTGTATTCTGGAGAGTCTGTTAAGTAAACTGATCCTATATGATTGCCTTCTTTGTAAGAGGTGAATGAAATTCCTAATTTAGCGAATGTATCTGTTGATTCTGAGGATGTTTCCTTTAAGAGCTCCTCACAATATTCTAAGAATTTCTCTCTTCCAACTTTAAATGCGGATACGTTGAATTTTTTTTCTGCTCCCATTTCTATTGGAAGTCCGTTTCTATCTAGACCAAGAGGAAAAATTACCGAAAAACCTTTCATTCTTTTGTATCTGGCAAAAAAATCCATGTATGAATATGTCGTAGCGTGTCCAATATGAATTGGGGAGTTAACGTAAGGGGGAGGAGTATCTATAGAGTATATTTTCTTGGCTTTTTTTTGATCGAATTTGAATTTCTCTGCCTCTTTCCAGGAGTCTGTTATGGTTTTTTCTATTTCAATGCTCCAGTTTTTTATATCTTTGAACTTTAATTCGGGCATGGTGAGGAATGGAATAGACAGGTTAAAAATATTAGCTTTTAAGATATTTTTCTTCTTTGAAACCAGCAATTTTTGCAAGGATATTAATTGGGAAGATAATTATAAGGGTGTTGTATTTTAAGGCAGTTTTATTGTAGAATCCTCTAAAATAAGCAATATTATTCTCTATTTTTGATAGTTGGGTAATAAGTTGGGAGAAGTTCTTACTTGCTTTCAATCTTGGATAGTTTTCCATTAGGCCAATTAGTTCTTTATCAAGCCTTTTTTCTTCTTGAGTGTATTTATTTACAATTGCTTGATTTTGTAGAAGTGCCGATCTAGAGCGAATTATTTCCGAGAAGATCTTTTTCTCATATTTTGTATACTCTTTAATTGATAGCTGCAGTTTGGGAATAAGCTCATAACGTTTTTTCATTTCTATGTCTATTTGACTTAATGCATTGTCCATTCTATTTCTTAGAGTGATTATTCTATTATAGATCTGAATAATCATTTTAACAATGACGGCTAGTAATAGAATACCTAGAATGTAAAGAGGGATGGAGAAAACTGCTCGAATTGCGAAATAAAGTGCTGTTACTGCTATAAATAGAAGCAGATTACTTGAGTAGAAGTGTTTACTTCCAACTGCGAAATCTGCAAGAAAAGCATCTTTGGATTTTCTACTTACTATTAATGGAGTATCCTTTGATTCTGATACAACTTTTTGTTTTGATTCATCATAGACCCATCCGTAAACAAAAACTTTTTGCTGAGGTTTTAAGATATATTCACTTACTCTGTATTGGTCTTCTTTATTAAAAAAGAAGAGAAATTTTTTCTCTTTTTCGAAATTCAATTTATCAAGGATTTTTTCGGCATCAACTTCACTGTGAAGATAATCAGGATATTTGTAATCTCTTACACTGTTTAATTTATAATGTCCTAAATCGGAGTCAATATTACGCAAATTTACGGTTATTTCTCCAGAGTCATCTGAAACTTGAAAAGGGACATTGTTAGATTTGTTTTCAACAACGGACCAACGACTGTGCTTTCCTGCTCTAATGTATTTTTCGAGAATATAGTGATAAAAAACGCAAGGTGTTTGTGAATGTGGAGAAATTAAAGGTTTGTTTGTTTTTATTATTCCTTCAAATGAAGCAGGCACCCCCGAGTTTATTGTTCCTATTTTTATTAGGGGATCTCTATCAACTTTGAATAATATTGAATCTACGACAAACCATTTATATGTGTAATAAAAACTCGCTCCAATTAGAACTATTGCAATAAGAATAACTTTGGCAATAAAGAAATTTTTATCTGGAATTGCATCATCTGAATCTGACCCAAAAATGAGAATTGCTGCTACGATTATTAATAGGACAATTCCAATCTTCTTTATATTTATTCTTTCCATACTCAAATTAACGAGAAAAGGGTTTTAAAGTTGGTGGTTATCAGGAATTTAGTATTCTCTTTCGCTGCTTGAAAAAGGGAGATCTGAGACCTTTATTCCCCGGGATCTTTTTATTTTTTTAACACTTTCAGAGTCTTTTCCTGATGCTTCTCTGTTTCCAAGGAAGTAGTGTGCAGTTGCTCTTCTTTCTAAAACTTCTATATTGTTAGGGTTCTTTTCGATAACACGAGAATAGTCTTGAATTGCTGCTTTTGAATTTGAAGCTCCGAAATAAGCATTTCCTCTTAATTCATATAATTCTAAATTTTGAGGCTCTTGTTTTATTCTTTCATTAAAATATTCTATAAGTGTATTCATTATTCGCTTTTTGATTGGACCTCTTTTATCTAGGTCTGGCTCTGCGATTAGTGCTTCTGTATTTCTCAAGCTAACGGACCAATAAACGAATTTATCTAAGGACATTTCTTCAAATTTTGGTCTTTCATTAGCGCCGAAGTATTCTTTTTCAAATGCAGAGGGTTGTGCATATCCTTCAAGCCATTTGTCCATCTGCCCATCCGATGTTTCTCTACCTGTAGTGGTCTCCCAATTAAGATGAGATTTATCTTGATTCATCCATCTTATGAATGCGTGGTTCTTGGTTAACACTGCTTTCAATGGAAGATTTAGTTTTTGGGCAACACACATGTATAGGGTTGTATATAAATCACAATCAATCTTTTTTGTTTTCAGTCCGGGATTAAGCAATTGTTGCTCTTGATAAATAAATCCCTCATCACGGATTGTTTGATCTATTGAAGAAAGAATGTTTGTGGCATCATCATATGAGTATTGTGTTTTTGATTGTATTTTTGCTGTGGCTTTATCTACTAGATTTTGGAGAGTTTCAACGTCTTTTTGATCTGCTCCAATGCTTTTTTCCGAGTCTAGTATCATTTCCCCTAATTCTTTTTTAGGATGATATTTTTGTAAGTTATCTGCTAAAGAATATTGAGGTAGTATAATACTATTAATTACAATAAGTCCAAGAGGCAATACTCTTTTTGCTCTGTTTATAACTCTTTTTATTTTCATAATATTCAACAAGAATACTACTATTTAAATTTATGCTTTTGTTACTACTGTATAGTTATATTGTATGAAAAAGGAGGGTTTTTTAATTTGATTCCTAACAATTTAATATGAATTCTAAACAAGCGAAGGCTATAAAAAGAGATAAAATGGATTTAAACGGTCTGCGACACACTAATTAAATAACCTATATTAGGGTTATAATAACCTTTATAAAGGTTATTATCTTTTGTTAAGTATGAGTTTATTAGATTTTTTAAAGAAAAATGAAAATGCTAGAAAGGTATTCGGTAAGAGAGAGTTAAAGATAATTGAAAAGCAGTTATTTGGATTAACGTTATCGCAATCAGAAAAGAATCGACTATCTAGGGATATTAGGAAGAAACTTGATTTTATTAGGGAGGCGGCTAGATTTAGTCAAGAGTTTGATCTAAAGCATGGATTAAAAGTAAAAGAACTTGTTGAAAGAGCCAAGGATGAGATATTAAATACTAAATATCAACCATTTATTAAAAGGATTGTTTTATTTGGTTCGACTGCCGAAAGATTGAGACATTTAGGGTCTGACGTCGATATCGCGGTTGAATTTGATGATATCGATATAAAAGAGGCTACAGAATTTAGAATTAAAGTATCGTATAGCGATATGATAGACATTCAAGTTTACAATGTTCTTCCTGCTAAAATAAAGAAAGAAATAGATGAAAAAGGGAAAATAATTTATGAAAGAGAACAAAAATCGAGTCAATGATAAAATTGCAGAAATTCAGCATTATGAAGCCGAATTAGAGCAGATAAAGATTGATGATTTTGAAATGTATAAAGTTGACTTTAAGACAAGAGGATTGTATGAGAGATACTTTGAGAAAATAATTGGTGCACTAATAGATCGAGCTTATATATTTATTAAGGAGAGAAAGATTAATATCCCTGAAGATGAAGAAAGTCTTTTTATTATTCTGTTTAAAGAAGGTATAATTTCAGAACAATTAAAAGTAAGATTAATGGAAGCAAAGGGCATGAGAAATATAATTGCCCATGAATATGGAATTATTGACGATGAACTGGTTTTTAAATCAGTAAATGATGAATTAAATAAAGATGTGGAAGAATTTATAGAAGCAATTGTAAAATTTAATGAAATAAGCTACGAAAAATAAAATGAACACAAAACAAAAAAGAGCGGTTGCGCAATTAATGAAGATAAAGAAGCTAGCAAAAGAGTTAAGACTTGCCGCAGATGGTTGGGACACAGATTGGAAGACACTCATTGCGACATTGATGAGTGCGAGGACGACAGATAGAGTAACAATACCAATCGCTGCGCGATTGTTTGATGAATTTGATACTGTTGAAAAGTTAGCTAAAGCGCAAGAAAACAAGATTGGTGAAATTATAAGAGGAGTTAATTTCTATAAGACGAAGGCAAAGAATATTGTTAATTTGGCTAAAATGTTGATTGAGGAACATGGGGGAAAAGTACCTCATGATTTTGATAAACTTGTTGAATTGCCAGGAGTGGGAAGAAAGACAGCAAATGTGTTTTTAGCAGAACAGGGAAAAGGAAGAATTGGAGTAGACACTCACGTTTCATGGATATCTCAACAAATGGGATGGACAAAGGCGAAAGAACAGCATAAGATAGAAGCTGATTTGGAGAAGCTTTTTCCAGAAAAATATTGGGGGGATATAAATTGGATTCTTGTAAGATTTGGGCAGACTTTTCCGAGTAGAAGAAAGAAATTGGAAATCTTGAAGGGTATAAAGAAGATTGAATAAAAATTACAACTGATTAATAGAGAAAGTTTATATGGACTATTTAAATATAGTAAATTAAATCATTATTTATGAGACGAAAGGCATTTAGTCTAATTGAATTATTGGTTGTTGTTTCTGTTATTGGAATTATGAGTGCTTTATTGTTGCCAGCAATTCAAAAAGCTAAAGAAAAAGCAAAAAGTGCCATATGTGCCAACAATCTTAGACAGATAGGTTATGCCTTTAAGATGTATGCGGAGGATAATGAAGGATATTATGCATACAACGACTTTGAAGGGGAAAATAATAGGGGGAGTACAACCTATGCTAGTAAATTAATCCCTTATATTTGTAACTCTGGATGGAATTCATTTTGGGAATCTCATTTGGATCATAAGCAGTTTAAACTTTTTGTGTGTCCGAGTTGGAGAGAAGGAGAAAGTCCTGCAGAAAGTTCTAGAAACCCTCCAAGAGATTATGCTAGTAATTATGCATTAACAACGCTTCTTATTTCAGCAGAACAATTTCCGAAAAAGGAGAATTTCAGAGAAGACGAAAGAGATAACATTGAAGTAAACGCGCTAGTTTTAGAAGGAGAGGCCAGAAGATTGATTCCGGATTATAACTGTAGTTACATTTATAAGAGAAATGGGGTAAAGTATCGACATAATAGAACTTCTAATATTTTAATGAGAGATGGAAGCGTAGAGATAACGAAATAAATACCTTTAAAATTGTTGAAGTATAAGGAAGAAGATGACAGTTTTAGCAGAAATTATAAAAAATGCGGTTGAGAAGCAGGGAGAAAAGACATTCTTTATTGATAGAGAACATTACAAAAGAAGCGAAGTTAGCTACAATGAGTTTTTAAGAAGATCGAATGCCATATGTGGAATGTTTTCTAAAGAGAAAATTAAGAAGGGGGATAAAATTATCATTTATTTGCCTAATAGTAGTCATTATTCTTCTATTTTAGCTGCGTGTGCAATGTCCGGAGTTATTGCTGTTCCTATTGATTTTAATTCTCATGTAGATTTTGTTGAAAAAATTTATGGAATTATTAAGGCAAAAGCAATCTTTTGTTCTCTTTTTAGATCTCCAGAAGAAGGAAAGAAATCATATTTAGAGGAAATTGAAAAGATTTATGATAAATATGAAGGTTTTGAGTCTAAAGTAAAAATTGATGAAGAAGATATTTTTGAAATTGTGTATACTTCTGGAACAACTAGTGATCCTAAAGGAGTCGTTATTAAGAATAAAAATATTGTAGCGAACATAGAATCTTTGAATAAAGCTCTTGATTTCGATATAAGTTATTATGTTTTACTTTCTATACTTCCGTTAAGTCATTTGTTTGAACAAAACATAGGATTGTTTTGGCCAATGCATTATGGGGCAAAAGTTGTATATATCTCTTCGAGGAAGCCGAGTTCGCTTATGGGGGCAATAAGAGAAGAGAATGTAACTGGCGTTATAAGTGTGCCTTTGTTTTTACAAAGTATAAAAGAAAAAATTGAAATGAAAGCAAAGGAAACGGGGAAACTTGAAAGCTTAAAGAAAGCATTACAAAACTTTGCAAATGCACCTTTATGGATAAAGAAGATAATTTTCAAAAAGATAAGAAAGAATTTAGGCAAAATGGAGCTTTTTGTTTCTGGAGGGGCTGCTTTAGATATTGAAGTGGAGAAATTTTGGAGAGCGGTCGGAATTAATGTTCTACAGGGATATGGTTTATCGGAAAGTAGTCCTGTGCTCACTTGTAATACACTTAAAAATAACAAAGTTGGAACAGTGGGAAGGCCAATTCCAGGAGTCGAGGTTAAAATAAAAGACGGAGAGATAATTGCTAAAGGAAAGAATGTTTTTGATGGATATTATGAAAACTCTAAGGCATCGAAAGAAGTTATTAAAGATGGATGGCTCCATACAGGAGATATAGGAGAATTTGATTCGGATGGATATTTAAAAATTACGGGAAGAAAGAAGAATATGATTCTTTCTCCCTCTGGATTGAATGTTTATCCTGAAGATATTGAATCCGTGATGAATAAAATCCCAGGTATAAAGGATAGTGTCGTTATTGGGCTAAATAATGGAAAGAAACTAGTTGGAGTTGTTTTACTCAAGGAAAAGAAAAATGCGGATGAAATAATGAAAATCGTTAATGATAAAGTAAGCGCACATCAAACCTTATCTGATGTTATTGTTTGGCATGATAAAGATTTTCCGAGAACTCCGACAATGAAGATAATAAGAAGAAAAGTTGAGGAAGGATTGAAACTAGGAAAAGAAAAAGAAGAAATTACACATGATAAACTTATTAATTTAGTATCGGAGATATGTGAGATTTCTCCGAAAAAGATAAATGAAGAGTCTATACTTGTGGAGATTGGTTTGGATTCCCTAAGAAGAATTGATTTAGCTATACGAATTGAGGAGTTATTCAATGTGGATTTTAATGAAGATGATATAACTGAGATAACGAAAATTAAAGATTTGAGAGAACTTATAAGAAATGTTAAAGAAAACAACGTTAAATCGGGAATAAATATATTAAATTCTAGATGGTTTAATCCTGTAAGATTTGTTTTACAATACTTGTTATTTGGATTTACAAGATTAGTCGGAAAAGTTGAGGTAAAAGGTATTGAAAATATTCCTAAAGGGGAGGCAATGTTCGTTGCAAATCATGTAAGTCCTATTGATTCTATAATGTTGTTTAAAGGACTACCGTTTAGGGAAAGATTTAATACTTTCCCTCTTGCGGCGCAAGATGTAATGTTTAGAAATAGTGCAAGATGGATGGGGGTTCTTTCTAGATTGTCTTTTAATGCATTTGCTTTTTATAGGGAAAAAAATGTTAAACAAGGTTTGAAGGATGTAGGAAGTTTGTTGAGTAAAGGAGAAAAAGTTTTGATATATCCAGAAGGAGCTTTTACAATTGATGGGAATATAAAACACTTTAAAACCGGAGTTGGACTTTTAGCTTGGCATATGGACGTACCTGTTGTACCTGTGAGAATAAAAGGATTATATGAACTCTGGCCAAGAGATAGAATAATTCCTAAACTGTTTGGAAAAGTAGAAATTGTTTTTGGAAAACCAATAAAAATAGATAAAATGAAATCGTTTATTCAATTATCAAAAGAAATTGAAAATGAGGTGAGAGAATTATGATTCTAACTGGAATTGATATTGTTTCAAACGAAAGATTTGAGAAGCTTGTTAAACAAGAAGGTTTTTTGCAAAAAGTTTTTTCCCCTTCCGAGCTTCGAGAAAAAAGCAAACTTGCGGGGAAGTTTGCTTTGAAGGAAGCTGCGATGAAGGCTTTAGGAAGGAAAGTTGATTGGAAAGAAATTGAAATTATTAGTAGAAATGGAAAAAAGCCAGAGATTAAATTGGGAGATGTAGGAATTAACGTTGCGGGAATTGATGGAAGTGTAAGCCATGATGGGGAATGTACGGTTGCGAGTGTTGTGATGGAAATTTGAAATTTCATCAAAATGTTTAAATACTCATTTTATAGAAAAAATAAATGGCAAATCAGGTAGAGATGACAGCACATTATGATTACTTTGGAGCACTTCATGAATTACGTTTAGAAGGGGAAGGTAGTACAAGAGATTATACATGTGCTTTTTTTGATGGTGATTTTTCTCTTTCTTTGAACGAAGCTCAAAAAAGAAAACATGATTGGGTTTTGAAAGGAATTAATTTTAAGGCGGGGGACAGGGTACTTGATATTGGATGTGGTTGGGGGCCTATGCTTGAAACAATTACGAAACATGGGGGCCATGCAGTCGGTTTGACTCTCTCACCTCATCAGTTAAGGTATTGTAGGAATCACGGTTATGATGCAAGATTACAAGATTACAAAACTGTTGACAGAATAAAACTTGGAAAGTTTAATGGTGTTATTTCAATCGGTGCGTTTGAACATTTCTGTTCTCAACAAGAATTTAAAGCTGGGAAACAAGAACAAATTTATAAAGAATTTTTTTCTTTTTGTGCGGATCTTTTGCCGAAAGGTGGAAGACTTTATTTGCAAACAATGACCTGGGGAGATAATATGCCTGCTCATGATATCGGAGATCCTAACGCTCCGACTTTGAGCAAGGAAGCAACAATATATCGTTTAGAACAATTTTATCCAGGATCATGGTTACCTGAAGGTTTACAGCAAGTGATTATGGCTTCTTTACCTTACTTCGAACTTAAAGGTTCAAAAAACGGCAAGACTGATTATATCAAAACTCTTGATCATTGGGATGATCATAGGAAGCATCTTCTTAGGCCATCTAAATTTGCGAGGGCAGTACCTCTAATTATTAAAATATTATCCAAAGCAGGGTATGATCCTAATATGCGTGCACAAATAAGATCCGTTTGGTACAATGATCAACAACGTTGCTTCCAAAATGGATGGATGAGTCATGAAAGAATGTTTTTTGAGAAGAAAAATTAATTTAAACTTTTATATGTGGGCGTGGTTATGGAGATTAAATAGTAAATAATTCTAGTAAAATTTACTAACTAATTCTAGTAAAGTTTATATAGTTTGATATATTTCAGAACGCATGGGAATATCAAGAGTTACTAGAAATTGTCAAGTTACTTTATCAAAGGACATAAGAAAATTAGTAAATATAAAAGAAGGTGACGATGTTTTGCTAACTGTTGAAGATGGAAGTATAAAGATTTCTAAAATGGAAAAAGATCCTGTAATGGCTGCAGCTGGTATTTGGAAAGGGATGAAGGAAACTGGAGTCGAATATGAAAGAAGAATTAGGAAAGGATGGAGAAAGAGGTTGGCAAGAGAATATGCTTCTTCTTGATACTAATATATTTATAGATTATTTTAGAGAATATAAACCCTCAATTGATTTTTTTAATAATATAAAAGATAAAATGATAATATTTTCTGCCATTACTGAAGCAGAACTTATTGCCGGTAAAGCGTGCAATGATAAATCAAAAAGGGAAGTAGTAATCGGTTTTCTTAATAAATGGAAAAAAATTGAGGTTAATAATCCAATAGCTGTACTTGCTGGAGATATTTGTAGGAATAATGATAATATTGAGACAGCCGATGCTATAATTGCCGCCACCGCTATCATAAATAAGGCAGAATTGCTTACAAAGAATGTAAAGCATTTTGATAAAATAGAGGGATTGAGAGTTAGATCTCCTTACTAAGGATTGAACGATAACTTTTTATAGGACTAAAAAGTAGGTTTTTCATGGCAGAAGAAAATAGAATGAGCATGCCCGGAGTTTTCGGGGGATTGATGAGATATGATGATGAATATGAAAGTAGATTCATGATCACACCTACACAAGTAATTATATTTACAGCTATTATATTGGTTTTTGTTTTGATTTTGAAGTTTGTCTGGCCTCTTCCTGCGATTTAGAAAGGTATATAATTCTGTTTAAGATAAAAGATAAATGAGTGAAGAAATTAAAAGAATAGGTGTAGGTTTTGGAGTGATGATTCTGAAAGAAGGAAAAGTTTTATTGGGGAAACGAAATGAAGACCCTGCTAAGGCGAAGAGTTTATTGAATGGTGCTGGTAAATGGAGCATGCCTGGGGGAAAGTTAAAGTTTGGAGAAAGCTTTGAGGAAGGAGCAAAAAGAGAGACGGAAGAAGAGACAGGATTAAAACTGAATAATGTTAAAGTTATTTGTGTAAATAATGATGTTATTGAAAGTGCTCATTTTGTTACAATGGGATTATTATGTGAAGATTTTGATGGGGAACCAAAAGCATTAGAACCCGAGGAAATAGGGGAATGGAAATGGTTCGATTTAAATGAATTGCCTGAACCTTTATATTTTCCTAGCGAGAAAATAATTAGTAATTATAAGGGTGGGAAGTTTTATTTGGGTAATTAGAAATCTATAAATAACCTTGATTCTAAGAAAAAATATGTTTGGTGGAATAGATCCTAAGAAAATGCAGGCAATGATGAAGCAGATGGGAATAAAGCAGCAGGAGGTAGATGCGAAAAGGGTCATTATTGAACAGGAAGAAGGGAGAATTGTTATTGAGAATCCTAATGTTGTTAAGGTTGTAATGCAGGGACAGGAAAGCTGGCAAATTACAGGGGAGGCTGTTGAGGAAGCGCAAGAAGGGATAAGTGAGGCGGATGTCGCACTTGTTGCGGAGAAAACTGGGAAGAGTAAAGAAGAGGCAAGAAAAGCTTTAATGGAGAGTGCAGATATTGCTGAGGCGATAGTGAAGTTAAGTGAATGAAAGTTTACAATAAGATAGGAGATTCTTTACTTGAGGCTGAAAAGATATGGAATAACACGCAAGTATTACTAAATTTTACTATTGATTTAGACGAAAATAAAAGAGTTTTTATAAAAATATTAGAGAATTTGTGTAAATGTGCTTTATTAGTGTTGAATTCTGGAATTACTTTGGAAGTAATACGTGGAGAAATGAAGGTCGGAAGAAGAAGTGAAGAGAATTTAGAAAGGTTTTTTGAAAAATGTGGAAGTAGGTACGGATTAAATGAAGAAGATAGGAAGATAGTAATGAAAATGATACTTCTTTTAAGAAAGCATAAGGAATCTGGAATGGAGTTTGTAAAAGATAAAAAGCTCTATATATTAAATGATGATGGAAGGTATTATTTTGTTGAAAAAGAGGAATTGGAGGAATTTTCGGAAATTATACGAACTTTGGTTGATAAATTAGAAAAAGAGTTTAAAGAGCATTTTAAAGAAAGGTATAAATAGGTCTTCTACTACTGTAGAGTTACCTAAATTTTAGAGGTGAGGGTCTTTTGTAGTTATGGAAAGAATAATTAAGGAGAAAATTAGTGCCGATCATTTATTATATGTTAGTCTGAAGTATACCAAAACTTGTGATGTAATTATCAATCTTCTTCTTAGATGGAAGATAATGATTGAGTTGGCTATGGATTTACTTGTTGAAAAAGCTAAGAAGCAGAAAAAATGGAAACCTGTGCCTGATGCTCCAAGGGCTAAACTGGTACAACTAAAGAAAATATATGAAAGGGATCAAATAATCATGGAAACTTTAAAGCTTTATGAGCTGTTTAGAGATATAGAACAGCTTGAAAAGATAAGAGAAAATGAATTTAGGAAAGGGGTAAATTTAAAAGTTGTTTATATGGGAGAAACGATAAATATTAATTTGGAAAAATTGAAAGAATATGCTACTCTTTTAGAAAGGTTTATAAGCGCTTTAAAATAGTTTCTTCTATTGTATGTGTGCTATACACATTTTAAACTAATTTGTTAGTTTATACATAAAATGACTAAAATAATTACAATAACATCGGGGAAGGGGGGAGTTGGCAAGACAACAACGGCTATTAATCTAGGTGCGGCTTTGAATGCTTTTGGGAAAGAGGTTATAATAGTAGATGCAAATTTGACAACACCAAATGTCGGATTGCATTTAGGAGCACCTATCGTACCAGTGTCATTGAATCATGTTTTATCTGGAAAGGCAAAAATTGCGGATGCAGTGTACGAACATGAATCTGGAACGAAAATAATACCCTCTTCATTAAGCGTTAAGGATTTAAGAACAATCGAGCATAGTAAATTGAAGGAAGTGGGAAAGAAATTAAAGAAAGCAGCTGATTTTGTCATATATGATTCTGCAGCAGGTCTTGGAGAGGAAGCTATAGCGGCTTTGGAAGCGGCTGATGAATTAATAATTGTAACAAATCCAGAGATCCCTGCTGTAACTGATGCTTTGAAAACCTCAAAAGTTATTGAAGAATTAGGAAAAGAAGTACGAGGAGTTATTGTTACAAGAGTAAGAGGGAGCAGAAGTGAAATGCCTATAATGAATGTGAAAGATATGTTAGAGCTTCCTATTTTAGGAGTTATTCCTGAAGATGACAATATGCAAGTTGCTCTTGTAATGAAAGATGCTTTGATTCATACTCATCCTAGAAGTAAAGCAGCAAAGGCATATAGAAAGATTGCTGCTAAACTCATAGGGAATAATTTTAAGGAACCTAGTTCTTTTTGGGATAGATTGTTTGGAAGATAAGTTTAAAATTATAATTATTTTATAAGAAAAGATGAAGAGGGCGATTATTTTTGGTGAAGGTGGTTTGAATGGAGCTTTTTCTGCAGGGGTTGCTGAAAGATTAATAAGAGTTCTTGGACCCAAATATTTTAGTTCTTATTACGGACTCTCTGTTGGAAGCACTATTGCTGCATTTTCTGCTTCTAATCAACCCGATATTATCTTGAATACTTGGAAAAAACACGTACATGGTTTTAAACTTGTTAGACCTTATAATATTTTGTTTGGAAAGAGACCTCTCGATTTGGATTATCTTATTGGATTATTTAACAACGGAGTTGCTCATTTAAATATCAAGACAATATCAAATTCTTCTTCAAAGTTAAACTTTGCAGTTGTTGATTATAATACTGGAAAGGTGTTTTGGAAAACTCCTAATCCTGAGGATATGTTTCAACTTATCAAAGCTTCTTGTTCTCTTCCTGTAGTTAGAGGTCCTGAGAAAATAGGTGATCAAAGGTTTTTTGATGCCGCTTTTGTCTTTGGAGGAATTCCAGATATCAAAAAGATTGCTCAACAACATGATGAAATAGTGTATGTTTGCAATTATAGCGAAGGGTATGATCATACTCCTTTTTGGAAGTTTTTTGTTAATAGGGCAATACCTTTTTGGGCATCACTTTATTGGTATCCTGTTTCATTAAAAAGAGTTTTCTTTAGAAGAAATGAAGAAAGACAAAAGTCTTGGCAATTCATGAAAAATAATTCTAAGTTTACAATTATAAGGCCTGATAGAAGAAGTTCTTTGGGATCTTCTATGGATACGAATGAAGATAAACTTAAAGGTTTGATCAAAGAAGGAAATAAAAAAGCAGAAGAATATTTAAGAAGTATAAATTATAGAAAATAAATTAATAGTAATCCCTGGAGATTACTGTGAAAACAATCACAATAAAATTGCCAGAAGACGAAGTCAAAGAGTTAGAAGAATTTATTAAAAAAAGAAACTATCCCTCAAAGTCAGAATTCATTAGACATCTCATTATGGAAAAGTTAGATAGAACAAAAAAAGAGAAGATTGGATGGATGATTATAGCTGAAAAATCTATGAAAAAAATATGGAATAACAAAAATGACGATGAGACTTGGAGCAAGTATTTGTAATGAAACAAAAAGATCTTTTATTAGTCCCATTTCCGTTTTCAGATCAACAAGGTAGAAAAGTAAGATTATCTGATTTTTGTGCCTTCTTTAATAGTTTTTTCAGGCGAAATAAGAATAACTTGAGATTCATCATCTGAAACTGCAGCTAATAACATTCCTTCGGATTCAATTCCTTTCATTTTCCTTGGTTCGAGATTTGTTATAACAATCACTTGTTTGTTTTTTAATTCATCTTTAGAATAGTGTTGTTTTAGACCCGCTAGAATTGTTCTTTTTTCAGAGCCGAGATTGACTGAGAGCTTATAGAGTTTGTCTGCTCCTTCTATGTCCTCTATTTTCTCTATTTTACCTACCTTGAGATTGACTTTCTCCCAATCTGAAAAATTAATTGTACTCATAATACCGGGAACAGAAGGAGATTTATTAACTTTATTATTTGATGGCGGAGATTTATTATCTGTCAAAGCTAGATTGCTATGGGATTGAGATGCAGGTTTATTGAAGTTATTAGGTTTAGTTGATTGACTATTATTGAAGTTGTTTTGAGCGATATCAATTCTCTTGAATAAGACAGGAGATTTTACTATTTTAGAGATCGATAAGGGAGAGTTTAGAGACTTTAGGGAAATGTCGAAATTGAAGATTTTTGAGATTTTTTCTGATGTTTCTGGGATGAAAGGGGAGAGAAGAATAGAGGCATCTTTAATTGCATTTGATAACTCATATAGGACTTTCTTGTCATGAGTTTCCCAAGGTTTTTGAGACTGAATGAATTCATTGCATTTGTCTATGAAGGAGAAGATTTCATTAAGGGCTTTGTCAATTTCAAAGTTATCAAGATAGTTAGTTACTGTTTTAACTAATTTATCT
The DNA here is from genome assembly GCA_964594495.1 of Candidatus Woesearchaeota archaeon. Lineage (GTDB taxonomy): Archaea > Nanobdellota > Nanobdellia > Pacearchaeales > GW2011-AR1 > CAZQLX01. The sequence goes on from CAZQLX010000005.1 coordinate 23,347, forward strand.
GATTTTAGATTTTTGGGAGTGGTTTTTTGTAATCCATAGGTTTCTGCAAGCGTGGAAACTCGGGAAATGAGATTGCCTAGTTTGTTTGCAAGTTCGTTGTTGTGTCGTTCGATGAGAATGTCTTCAGAGTAATCGGAATCATTAAAGGTATTGCATCTTAACAAAGAATATCTTACGCTGTCAGTTTGATATTTACTTAATAATTCCCGAGGATCAAGAGTATTACCGAGAGATTTTGATATTTTTTTACCACCAGTAATTAAATACCCGTGAGCTAGAAGATTTTTTGGAAGTTTATATCCTGCAGAAAGAAGCATTGCAGGCCATATAACTGCGTGAAACCAATTAATTCCTTTTCCAATTACGTGAACTTCTGCAGGCCAGTATTTAGTCTCTTTATCTTTTAGACCTGAAATATAATTTATTAACGCGTCCACCCAGACCCAAATTTTGAAATCTTTATCATTAGGAAAATCAATTCCCCATTTAGCTCCCTTACGACTTATACAAATATCAGTAAGTTCATCATTTAGTCTACTTAGAATTTCATTACCTCGAAAGTCTGGAATTACGTATTTTGGAATTATTTTAAGAAGTTGTTTTTTATACTTACTTAACTTAAAGAAATAAGCTTCTTCTTTTCTTAGTTCTGGCACGGTATTATGTTCCGGGCATTTACCGTCAACTAGATCTTTTTCTGTATAATATGTTTCACAACCAATACAATATAAACCAGAGTAAATGCCTTTGTAGATATCTTTTTTTTTCAACATTTTTTTTACAATACTTTCTACAACTTGTGCATGGTGCGATGCTGATGTTCTAACAAATTCCGTGAAAGATATGTTGAGTTTTTTACATAATTCTAAAAATAATGAGGAATTTTTATCTATGAATTGCTTAACAGGGAGACCTGCTTTCTCTGCTGCTTGAACATTTTTTTGAGCATTTTCATCTACTCCTGTGAGAAAGAATACATCTTTATTTAGAAGACGATTGTATCTAGCTATAGCATCTGCTAAGGTTTTTTCAAATGCATGGCCTACGTGAGGAGAGGCATTAGCGTAGTCAATAGCTGTTGTAATATAAAATTTGTTTTTGGATGCCATGATAGGATATTAGAAACAGGGTTTTTATTACTTTCTAAACAGCAGCAAATTTATAAAGTATGATTTTCTACTAGTACGAAGAGAGGTATTGAGATTAGTATTAAAAGAGGTATGAATAATAGTACTACTATTCGTAAAAAAGGACGTCCTAAATTGGATATCAAAGGAGATATTCTTAAATGTATAAGAGATAGCGTAAATCCTCTATCTACTTCTGATTTGTGTTTGAAAACTGACAAAGCTTGGCATACTATTGATAGAGCGTGCTTGATGTTACAATTAGAAGGAAAGCTGGATGGATTTAGAGTTGGTAAAATGAATTTATGGAGGCTGAAATGAATAAAAAGAGAGTAATCGGTTTTGGAATTATTGGAATGCTTGTTGTTGTTGGTTTAATTGTATTGGTTACTTCATTGAACTTTGTTGCTGATACAGGTAATTATGTAAGTAATGCGCAGATTCTAAATGGAAATGTTTCTTTTTTAAATTTAAGCAATATTGAGCCATACAACGGATCTCTTGCGGGATACTGGAGTTTTGATGCTGATGATAATAAAACGGCAGTTGATTTTTCTGGACAAAATAGTCATGGAACTTATACAAACGGGGCCGTCATAAATGGAACTGGAAGGAATGGGGCGAGCGCCCAGTTTGATGGAGTTAATGATTACATAGATATTGGTACCTCGCCAGCGATTGATGATAAGTCTTTCACATTAGCTGCATGGGTCAATGTACGAGCGAAGCCTGTATCTGATGTTCGTGGTGTAATAACTAATGATAATAATGGTAATGGCATTATTTCTTTAAGAGTTGGTAATAGTGATGCTGTAACGCCCGATAGTGCTATTGCCCAGTTTAGGGATACAAGTGGAAGCGGATTAGTTACCTTAACAGGAGGAAATGTCTCTGATGGAATTTGGCATCATTTAGCTACAATGAGAAGTGGAACAGCGGTTACGTTATATGTTGATGGGGTTTTGGCAGCATCTGGGACGACATCTTCGGGGGATTTACAAGAAAGTAATTGGAGAATAGGCAACAGAAATAGCGGAGATCATAAGATGAACGGAACAATTGATGAAGTAATGATATTCAATGTGGCTTTGAATTCTACTCAGATATCTGCAATTTATAATAATCAATCTCAACGGTTTGCATCTCAAGGGCAAATAGTTCCAAAATGGCAAAATATAACTACAGGAAATTCAACGGTTAAGTTGAACACAACTTATCAAAGATTGTTTGGAAGCAATATTAGTGCAAGAATTGGATACTGGGATACAAGTTTGGGATATAATAATACAGACGTTAATTTAAAAGCAATTTGGCACGCAGATAATAGTTCTGCGGATGGTCTAGGATTGACGAATGGGACACTAGTTAATGGAGCATTAAATAATGCTAGCGGTATATTTGGGCAGGCATTTAGCTTTGATGGAGTAAATGACATGTTGAATATGACGAGTCCTGCAGCCGCAGGAATAAAAAATCTTAATACATATTCTATTTCTTTATGGTTTAATGCGAAAACAATTACAAGCACCGCAGGAAACTTGTATTGGGAGTCTACCCCCACGGTTACTAATAGAAGAACTTCATTATTTGTAGAGAATTCTGATGTTAACTATGCAAATGTTGCAAACTCTGTAACTTGGAGGGTAAGAGATTTAGATGCAAATTCTCCAGTGAATGTTAATACGGGGGCTAATACTATTTCTGCAAATTCATGGTATCATGTTGTCGCTACTTATGATGCTAACACGGATCAAAGGACGTTGTATCTTAATGGAATTTTTAAAGCATCTAACACTGATCCGATAAGTTCAGTAAGTAATACTGATACAGGGCATATAAGTATCGGGGCATCTTATGTTCCGGATGAAGTTTTTAATGGGAGTATTGATGAAATAATGATATGGAATAAAACTTTAACTGCCAATGAAGTTAGGGATTTATATTCAAGAGGAAGAGCATTATGGAGCTATACGAATTATCAGAATTTAACGAACGTTAATTCTGGAGATACTTTATCTGAAAATACTTTTGGAATAACCACAACTTCTACTCACATCCTCACAGATTATTTATTATTATCTGGAACAAATAAATTTTATACTCCATTTGTTTCAAATAATATAACCTATGTTACTCTTGCTGATCCATGGTCGGATTGTACGAATACAACCACCGGAAATGTAACTGTAAGTTCTGCGACAACTTGGAATAGAAGTTATACTTGTGATACCATAACTATAGATAATGCTGTCTTAACTTTTGATTCTGCAGCCGCAGGAAATGTTTCTATTAATTTGACTGCAAAATTTTTAAATATTACGAGTGGTAGTAGTATAAACGCTGCAGGAAAAGGATTTGCAGGCGGAGGTCAAAGTACTGCAGGTAGTGGACCGGGCAGAGGTGCAGCAGGAACAGTAGTATCTTCTTATGGTGGTGGTGGCGGAGGAGCAAGTCATGGGGGAATCGGAGGGAATGGAGGAAATGGAAACGGAAATGGGGGAGGCGGAGGAGGTAATGCAACAGTATATGATGATGAACTAACGCCTATTATTCCAGGATCAGGCGGAGGCGGTGGCGGATTTCCAAATGCTAACGGTGGTGCCGGCGGCGGAGCAGTCGTATTGAATATTACTGATAGTTTAATATTAAATGGAAATATAAATGCTAACGGTGAAGCTGGTTCGACTAGTGTCGAAGCAGCTGGCGGAGGAGGATCAGGAGGAGGAATTTATATTACAGCTACAACGATTTCAGGAAACGGTAATTTAACAGCAAACGGAGGAAATGGAGCTAATGGAAATATCGGCGGTGGCGGTGGAGGAGGCGGAGGAGGAGGTAGAATCTTTTTATCTTACACATCTTCGACATGGACAGGGAACACTTCGGTTACTGTAGGATCTAAAGGAACAGGAGGAACAGAGGGATCAACGATTGGGGGAATAGGAACAACAGGAGTTTTTAATAGAAATCTTAATAATTTTATAATTTATTCCGGATGGCAATTTTTTGGTGAATATAATTATACTAATTTAACAATTATTTCTGCTGCAGGTGTTAGAATTGATAATAATACTGTCATAAATATTTCTAACACTTTTAATGCTAGTTTAATTATTTGGAATTATACAAGGGCAGCAAATATGACAATAAATGCACCAGCTTTTATAGTACTTGATAGCTCTTTATCTAATCACGATTTGAATATTAATGCGGACAATATTACTTTGCAGCGCACTAATTTCACAACTTTTCATGGACAGTATTTGAAAATTTACGGTTATAGTCAGATCAAGCCTTATTCTTTAACTTTTTCTTCTAATATTGTAGAAGGAAATCTTATGTTAAATGCTACAAACTTTACATTAGATGTAGCATCTAGAATAAACGCTGCAGGAAAAGGATTTGCTGGCGGAAGAGGTGCCGGGGGTGGAGCTAATACCGATGGTACTGGTCCAGGAAAGGGAGCTAAGGGATCGGTTATTTCTGCTTATGGGGGAGGCGGTGGTGGGGGAGCATACGGAGGAAATGGAGGAAATGGAGGAAATGGAAATGGAGGAGGAGGATCAGGATCGGGAGGAACGTTAACTGGAAATGAATTATCCTCTAATGAGTTAGGGTCAGGAGGAGGATCAGGGGCATTTAACGACGGACATGCAGGAAACGGAGGAGGAGCAGTCGTATTGAATATTACTGATAGTTTAATATTAAATGGAAACATAAATGTTGATGGAGCATCTGGATACTCAGGTAATACTGAGGCGGGAGGCGGAGGAGGATCAGGCGGAGGAATTTATATTACAGCTACAACGATTTCAGGAAACGGTAATTTAACAGCAA
>CAZQLX010000005.1:28410-33145 GCA_964594495.1 Candidatus Woesearchaeota archaeon
ATCGGCGGTGGCGGTGGAGGAGGCGGAGGAGGAGGTAGAATCTTTTTATCTTACAGTACATCAACTTGGAACGGCACTTTAAGCAGTACTTTGGGATCCGGAGGATCAGGAGGATCGAGTAGTGCTACTTCGGGAGGCGGCGGAGGAATCGCAATAAACTTTACGAATTCTTTTGCAGATAATGGGGGAAAATATAATGGATTGTTTAGGTTAAGAATTATAAAAACAAATGTTGCCGATATTAAGTGGCTGGCGGATGTTAATGGGACTCAAATTACAAACGGCATTTCTGGGAATTTAACAATCAGTAATTATACAGTAAGTGTTAATTCTAACTCATTAAATGCGTTAAATGTATCGGCGAATATAACTCTTCATAATGTGCCGACGACGTTTAGGATAGCTACGATATTGCGAGACGGTATTCAGTGTACTGGTTCAACAAATCCAAAATGTTATAATTTTACTTCAATAAATTCTAGTACGGTTACTTTTAATGTTTCTTCTTGGAGTACCTATACAATCGGAGAATTAGATAACGTTCCTCCTAATTTTACTAATATCGTTGCGAATGAGAGTTTTGGTTTTATTGGAAAGACCGTTAATTTTTCGGCGTTGGTTACAGATAATACAAACGTTAGTTCTGCTTGGTTTAATCATAATTTTGATTTGATTGATAAACAAACCATAAATCAAAAAAGAGGGAATGATATATTTGCCTTTGGGAATACGACTCATAGAGCACAAAGTTTCAGGTTTACTCAAAATCTTTATTTGAGAGAGTTTTGTTTCAATGTAAGTTATCATACTGGAACCAAAGGAAATGTTAGTCTGAATATTTATAAGATGGGGGGAAATATTCCTATTGGAAATAATTTAACATCTTCGATTGAAATTAGTGGAAGTTTAATAAGTTCGGATGATGCGGAAATATGTAGGAACTTTACGAAACCGGTTCAATTTATTGCAAATACATATTATGCGATTTCTTTTTCTTCAACAGAATCGTCTCGATCTAATACATATAGACTAAAGGGGGAGACAAGTGATGTTTATGAAGGGAGACTATCGACTAATTATAGCGGTACGGGATGGACAGGATCCAGGAGAGAAGTTGTCTTTAGAGCAATAGGGGCAAATTATGATGAGAGAAATGAATCAATAATTGCGGTTGAGAGAGTTTCTAAAAATATATCTCAGATAAAACAACTGTTATGGGCAAAAACTACACCCTTTAGTTATAAATGGTGTGGAAATGATACGTATACAAATCAAAATTGTTCTGCGATACAAACATATTATGTTTTCGAGGGGGCTTTATCTGATTCGGTTCTGCCGACGGCGAATATACTCTCCCCTCCGAATAATACAAGAGTTAATGGGAATATCACTCTTGATGGAACAGCTTCTGATAATGTGGGAATTAACTATGTTTCATTTCAATATAAAAACAGCACGGTTACCAGTTTTACAAACATTACGGGATGCGAGCAAATTAGAGATATTAATAGTTATGACTGTATTTTGGATACAAGATTATTTACTGATGGACAGACATATATAATTAGAATTTTACCTCTCGATTTGGCAGGCAATATTAATACAACGACTGAATCTAAATCTTATATCATTGATCGAAACGCACCAATCGTTGCAAGTATGCAAGTTGTATATCCGACTGGACAAAGTTCGGTTAGAAATTCTCAAACTTTAATCATAAAAATTAATGTTACTGATGGATCAGGCTCTGGAATTGATAGAGCAAGAATAAATCTTACGCAGATAAATGGGACAGGTTTAACAAATATGACTTTAGAAAGCGGATCATTGTCTACAGGGCAATATAGCTTGTGGAATATTTCGGCAGCACTTTCAAATGCGGGAAGTGGTCTTAAACAAATTGAGTATAGAGTTAATGACTCGGCATCTACACAAAATACAATTATCGGAACATTAAGTGTTGAAATAGATAACATATTTCCTAATTATACTAATTTGGAGTTTACACCTAATGTAATATACAATAAGACTATTGCGACCTTCCAATTAAGGGCATTCGATAATTTTAATTTATCTCGTTATATATTTTCGAATAATTTTTCAGGAAGCTGGGTTAATGTAACATTAAACTTTACTGATGAGGAGGAATTGGATAGTTTTGCAATAAACGAATCTAATTTAACTACTGGACTCTATGGATGGTACTTTATACTATATGATGATGCTGGAAATGCTAATCAAACTCCAATTCAAACTGTAAGTGTGTTAGGAAATTCTCCATCTATTAATGTTACATTAGTCTCTCCCATCGAGGATTTTAATTCATCTACAACAATAAATACCTTTTATTATAATTATACAGGAGATACTGCCTCATCATGTATGCTGTTTGTTGATAATTCACAAGTTAATATAAGTTTAAGTCCGACAGTTAATATAAATAATCTTAACTTTAGTAATTCTCTGGCGGATGGTTTGCATTTGTGGTTTGTCAGATGTAATAGTACTGATAGTGAAATATTTGATGGCGAGGAGAGAGCTATTATTGTAGATACACAAAATCCTAATGCTACTCTTCTTTTGCCAACAAATGGAACGGCTACAAATGTCACTAGTCAAAATTATACAGTTAATGTTAGTGATAATTACGGAGTGAAAAATGCAACATTATACATATATAATTCAACAAATGATTTAATTAATATTACTGCAATAACTAATTTTGTAGGTGGGGTTGTAAACGGTGTTGTAGGTGTAGTAGTGACCTCAACAGATGGGATATATAAATGGTTCTACAACGTTTTTGATTGGAGTGGAAATTCATATTCTACAGATAATAGAACTATTTCAATTGATACTGCTGCACCGGTTATTTCTGGGACGTTCTTTTATCCTAATTTAACTAACGATGTAGATCCAAATGCGAATCTTACTTTTAATGTAACTGTCACAGATGCGATCGTTGGGGTAAATACAGTTATTTTACAATATCATAATGGAACAGGATGGGCAAATAGAACCATGTTGCAACAAGGTACTTCAAATGTGTATCAAGCAAATATTACATTAATAAATGTGAATGCAAGTTATACTTACAATATTTTCGCTAATGATTCGCTGGGCAATGCGACTATTTCTACAAATTTAACTTTTCAAAGTGTTTGGGATTGTAATTGGAACTTAACAGACAGCATAGACTCCATTGTTTCCGGATTCTCGGAAGTTAGATTTGTTGGAAACTTGACTATAAATAATAATGGTGATGCTCCTTATCCAAACAATAACTGTACATTAGATTTTGATACAACTTATAATCTGGCACAGGGAAGAATTTATCTTGATGATATCAAATTTAAGGGTAAGCAATATTTAGGTGTGACGGCAGCTAATCGTCAGATAATTAGAGTAAATGTGTCTTTCTTGGATGAAAGTGGGTTACAGGAAACTGCATTAATTACGGTAAGAAATCTTACTACAACGCCCAGTAATGGAGATCAAAATATTACTTTCCAGGCATTGTCGACTGCGGGAGGGCCGTATTTATTTGAAGAAATAGATCTAAGTGTTGCTTCTTCTTTAGAATTGAGAGAGCAAGACTTACAACTTTCTGCATATGTGCAGAATGTTCCGGGTAATGCAACTAATGTAGCTTATAATGTATCATTTAATTGGACTCTTCCAAGCGAATTTTTAGTTAAAGAAGGGAATGTTTCATTGCTTTTCTTAAATATATCTGATAACTCTAAATTATATCATAAAATAAATTTGACGTTTAATTCAAGTAATTTGGTTGATTTAAATCCAGAAACTTACACAATTTATCTTTATGCTTCAGGATATAATAAGACAGGAAGTATAATTACCCATTCTGAAAATAGAACTTTACTTACTGAGGCAAGAAATATTACTTTGAGTTGCTATAATGTTTCAGACAGTATTGCGGTAACGGCTTGTGGGAGCTTGGACCCAGACAATCCAGTCGCATCATCATCTGGATCGTCATCTTCGGGAGGCGGAGGAGGCGGAGGAAGTTCGGGAGGCGGAGGAGGTGATAGTTTAAGAACTACGATGACGTTTAACGTAATTAGGGGCCAGCTATCAGAAATAGAAGTCCCATTTAAAAACAGAAATAAAAATGCTTCTCTTACAGAGATATCTTTTGAAGTAAGTGGAAATGTTGCTAAATATATTCAAATAGAGAAAAATAAGGAGATGTTAAATCCTGAGGAGCAAATGAAACTTAAACTTTCTGTTTCTTTACCCAGTTATGCGAAACTTGGAAAAGAAGAAGTAACTTTGAAAATAAAAGGAAAGATTGCAGGTTCGACTTATACTGAAGATATAAAATTAATTTTGAATGTTTATGAGTTAAGTGGAAAAGATACTGAAAGTATTTTGCTAAAAAGTAGGGAAATTATAGAACAATTGAGAAAAGATAATGTAAAAGCAACCAAACTTGAAAAATTATTAGAAGAATCTGAGACGGCATATAAAAATGGAAATTATGGAATTGTAAGAGATAACGGAGAAATAATTGATTTTGAAGGAAATGCAGGAATTAAAGCAAATAAAATAATAAAAGAATTGGATGAATTGATAATGGAGGCAAATGAAAAAGGAATCTCAACAGCAGGAACAGATAGATTACTTAAATTGGCAAAATTGTCTATGGAGAGAGAGGAATTTGATCAGGCATATGCAAGAGCAAAAGAAGCACAAGTAACTTACGCTCTTG
>CAZQLX010000006.1:0-22045 GCA_964594495.1 Candidatus Woesearchaeota archaeon
TTTAATATTTCGTCTCTTTGTCTTGAAAATCCTTTAGTTCTTTTTAATTTAATCGTTTGTTTTGTGCTATTCATTTCATCCAAAGTCAAGATCTCTTTAAAAATATAGTCTATTCTTTTTAATTTAAATAAGTAGTAAAGATTATGAATTTACTTAAAAGACAGTGCAACAATTTATAAACCTCTCTTAATAAAAACAACAATGGCAATTGTAGCAATCATAACAAAAATAATGCCTGATTCTCCTGAAACAGACTTATCTCAGATAAAAAATGCAGCACGTTCTCTTTTAGAAAAAGAAGGTGGACAAAACTTCTCTTTTGAAGAAGTTCCTATAGCGTTTGGTCTTAAAGCCATTATGGTTAAATTCGCCTGGCCAGAGGCAAAAGACACTTCAATAATAGAAGACGCTCTTTCTAAAATCGAACACGTCTCTTCCGTAAAAATCGAAGATTATAGAAGAGCTTTTGGCTAGATCCTCTTTAATTTTACAACGAATATATAGTAAAAAAGAACATAAAAAATTTAAATACTGTCATTTAGTTTAATTTACATGAATTATGCAGTTAGAAAATTTAAATCAGATGAAGAAATTGAAAGTTTGAAAAGAGGAGAAATAGTAGATTTTGATCTAAAAGATAATTTTTCAAATTATATCGGACCGCCAATCGGGCCTGTTGTGTACGAAGGCAGAATGAATGGAAAAATGTTATTTTGTGGTAAAGTACCTGCATCATTAATGCCTGGAGAGGTTGTCTTCCAAGCTAAATTGACTAGACAAAACCTTACAATAAAACCAGATGGAAGATTAGGCCTTTTAGCAATGGGAGATGAAGAAATAATTTTAGCATCGCCTCAAAATAATAAAAGAATGTATCAGCAAATTCGTACACTGTTAGACCACGTTCCAGAAATATAATTCTTAATCTAGAAATCTCTATAAACCCTTTCTCCCATAATTCTCAATGACACTTTCAAACGAAGACGCCCAAGAACTAAAGTCTCAACTCAAATCACAAGTTCAAAATCTTCCAGCAGCACAAAAAGAAGCAGCTTTACAACAAATAGATTCTCTTTCTAATGACGCTCTCGAAGCAATGCTCGAACAACAAAAAGAACGCTCAGGAAAAAGCATCTTCCGTATGATTGCAAATAAAGAAACTGAATCCATCTACGTAGGAGAAAACGAAGACGCTGTGGCTGTTCTTGATATTAATCCAATTTCAAAAGGCCACACATTAATTATTCCAAAAAATGCAGTTAAAACTCCAAAAGACATTCCAAAATCAGCATTTGCTCTTGCAGAAGAAGTAAGTAAAAAAATAATCGATCATCTAAAGGCTAAATCAACAAAAGCAGAAACAGACACTCAATTTGGAGAAGCAATTATTCACCTAATTCCAATTTACGACAAAGACCTCAATACAAAGTCGCCTCGCTCAAAAGCTTCTCCATCAGATTTAGAAGAAATAAAAAAATCTCTTGAAACAATTAAAATAGAAAAGAAAGTCGAAAAACTGGAAAAACCGAAGAAACCAAGAAAAAGAGTTATTAAACTACAAAGAAGAATTCCTTAAATCAGCTTCTTTGTTAGATTGTATCAATTTCAAAATATTTTGAGATATCTTTAGTTTTTAACAATTTTATTCTGTTTTGCTTTTCAAAATGTCCATCATCAGACCAAATAAAACTTCCCTCGTAAGCTAATGCACATGCAATAAAAATTGTATCTTTAGAATCTATTTTATCCATAATCTCTTTAGCTTCTAATATAAAGGGTTCAAGTTCATTTTGTTTTACTAAATTTATCCTTGAAAATAACCAATTGTATAGATTTTGATAATTATCATAATTTAATCCAGACTTCTCAACGATCTCTTGAGTATACTTTTCTATTTCATTTTTAGCTTCTTCCGGATAATAAAACTCAAAGCTTGAAAAACCAATTATCTCTCGATTAGTTGAATCTTTAACTAAAGCAGAAATTAAAACGTTTGTATCCAGAATAACTTTCATTTCATTAAGTTTAATCTTTTCGCTAATGATGCCTTTATCTTATCAGAAATATCATCAGCATCTTTTTGTGTTAACTTACTCTTAGAAGCAATCTCTTCAATTTTCTCAAATTCCTTAACTCTTCTTTCAAGAGCTTGCCTTGCTACCTCGCTCCATTTTATTTCTCTAAACTGTTTCATGCGTTTAAGTAAGTCATCAGGTATCGATAGAGTCATATTTGCCATAACATAAATATGTGTGTACACATATTTAAATCTTTGTAATTTTTAAACAAACATCATTAACAAACTCTCAAAACTCAATCCAAATACAAAATAAAACACAATCATAAAAATCACTTCGACAACAAAAACAGGCACGAAAGGCACCCCACCTTTTATCCATACTTCTTTCTTTTCTTTAATCAATCTCTCAATTTCCAATTTACTCAATCCATGAACGCTCTTTTTCACTTCACCTTTTCTCAATTTAACATTCTCTTGTAACCAATCTCCTTCCATTAATTTGTTTGCATTTACCTTTGTTATCATGCATTTATCTATACTTCTTAAATAAACATAAAGCGCAGATAGTCCAACAACAACTAAAGCAGCCATTCCTACACTAAAATCAAATCCACTATAAAAAACAAGTATTAAAGCCAATACAACAGCAAGGATTATAACATACTTTCCATATCTAAAATTCTCTTTAAATTCAATCTTAAATCGCTCTTTATGTCTCATCGCCAAAAAGATACTATAAATAAAAGTATAAATTATGCCAATAATAAGTAGACTAACAATAAATCCTATTCCTTCTAACGCGATACCTACAAAACTCTCTATAGGTATAATCGCCCCAAAAGCAATAAGCAACTTAACATCGCCGCCACCAAAAGCCTTTGAATAATAAAATGCATATGCAACAAAATAAAATATTACCACTCCGATGAATCCGTACATAATGAAGTGATAATCTCTTTCAACAATTGAATAAATAGCTCTATATCCCAAAGCTATTCCCAATAAAGAGAAACTAATCCAATTAGGAACTTCCGTCTTTCTTATATCTTGAACTGCCGCAATAACACACCATACAAAAGCAATTCCAAAAAGAAATCCATACTTAACAATCGCCTCTTCCATTTTCTAAGCAAAATAAATAGCTTTATTAACTTTCCCTCCGATTTCACCTCATGGAAAAAGAGGACAAGATTCAGTTTCGTAAGTATGTCTTTTGGGCAGTTGTTGTTATCCTTCTAATCGTTACCTTTTTCATGCTTAAACCTTATTTTATTGCAATTATTTCAGCATTTATTTTAGCATATCTTACAAAACCAATTCATAATAGACTTTCTAAAAAAATGTGGCCTCCTTTATCTGCATTAATTTGTGTAATTGTCGTTTTGATAGTAATAATTCTTCCTGCAGGTGCGCTTATCGGAGGAGTTATTCAACAAACTCACTCCTCATTTAATCAAAATAGTGTTAACAATGTTCTTGATTCTATATCCAATTCAACTTTTATCAAAGATAGTGGCGTAAATCTGGATGAAGCCAAATCCCATCTAAGTAATTTCATTATTTCTCTTGTTTCCTCAGCTCTTCTAGCAATTCCTTACTTCATTATTTCTGCACTCATTGCATTATTTGCAATGTATTACATACTTCTCCGTTGGGACACGATCACTTTTACTTTGAAAGAATTAATTCCATTCAAAAATAAAAATAAAGTAGCAAATGATATAGACTCATCAACTCGAGGGATTGTTTACGGAATGTTGTTAATTGCCATTATTGAATTCATCGTTGCAGGGGCTGGTTTCTATCTTTCCGGAGTTAAAGCCTATCTTCTTCTTGCAGCTTTAATTGCATTTCTCGCTTTCATTCCGGGTCTTGGCCCAATCGTAGTCTGGGTCCCTACAGCATTAGTATTTCTCGCCTCTGGAAATTATCTTACGGCGCTAGGTGTCATAATTACTGGATGTCTTTTAACTTTCTTTATAGAAATAGTAATCGCTAATAAAATTACAAGTAAAAAAGCAAAATTAGACCCGCTTATAACACTTATAGGAGTTATAGGAGGAGTAACTCTATTCGGTTTATTCGGAGTAATAATTGGTCCGTTAGTATTACACTACACAATAAAGTTAATTACTGAAGGTTTACATCAAACTAAAATATAAGGAAGCTAATTTCTTTTTTCCTCTTCTCTTTTATCTAGTATTCTTGCTCTAAACTGTCCGCCTTTCTTATATCTATTAAATCTAGCTTTCGCTCTCCTGTCCCCTTTCGTCTTCCTTTTCTCACTGAATCCATAATCCATATTTATCTTATTCAATTCGAACTTAAAAATCTTCGCTTAACAAATATAAGCATCACAATTTATATCGCAAGTAACATTCAGTCTTTTACTTCTACATAATATCTCTTTCCCTAAAATTTCATATTCTTTACAACAATACGTTCTTCTATCTTCTTTATTACAAGCGTCTATACACTGTGCTTTAACAGTGACGGTTTCAGCACTTTCTTGCGGTGGCCAATTAGTATTCAAGTTAAACGACCTAAATCCATCAGTAAGCAAAAACGCAATAATGCCAACAAAAACAATTAAGACAAAAATTAATATTATCGTTCCCAAACTTAGATTTAATCCTTTCTTCATTTAACCTGCAGAAGCACTAGCAATTTCTGTGCAAGTTCTTGACACAGGCTCTGTAACACTTCCAACCAAGTACCTTACCTGTGTTCCATCAGCTACTCTTCCTTTTGCACAAGCCAACTTAGCAAAGTTAACATCACTGTATACAGGATCGCTATCACAAATTATTGCTCCACAAGTCCGCACATCTAACTGTGTTCCCAACATTGTAAGTTCGCTACATGTTCCTTTAAACTTACCCTGTCTATCTCCAAACGTTAAATCTCCATATTGATATTTATCGCTGTTTGCAGGTATCTCCAATGCACCTTCTACCTTAACATCTCTCACAGAACTACAAAAATCATACTTTGATTGTATATCACAATAATAATTACATCTGTCTACAACATCCTTAACATTGTTCGGCGGATTGATAAATGGAAATATTTTATTCCATCCTATGCTAAAACCTATAATCAAAAACACGAGAATTAATACACCCAATACAATTAATATCAAAGTATTCACAGACATCCCTTGACCTCTCTTATTAAACATGTTTCTTAAAGTAAAATATAGTTTATAAACATTTCTTCATCTTTAACGATGAGGAATAACTATCGCCCCTTGTCTTCCTCCTTTATACAAGATCCCAATCGCCGCTATAACTGCTACAATTCCTCCGGGGACACCTTTAATGATGTAATATATCTCAGTTATCCATTCAGATTGATAGAAAATCTCTCCAAAATCAGTAAGAAACAGTGCCACCCACACCAAAAGAGGAATGAAAAATGCCGCTTTTCCCATCGCCCCATAACATATTTTAATCATAAGAGCAATCACTAACAACAAACCGAAAAATATCGCCCATATTCCTATTGTATCTCCCAATCCCCCATACAAAAGTCCAGACTTAACGAGAGCTAACATAATGATCAAAGAAATTGCAATTGCTACAACTGCAGCAACTCCTTTATTCTCCTTAAATGCCTTGTTTGACGCATAAAAAATTACCGCAAATAAAACCGCAAAAATCAATACAAATCTGATCCATTCTTCATTAACTAAAAAGTCAGCAGGAGAACTATAATACCCTCCATAAGCAGCAATAACACTCTGTGTCAAAACGATTCCCACAAAAACCATTACAAATATATTTATGAGTGTCTTTTTTTCCACTATGCAACCCCCAATAACCTTTTCTTTCTAAACAAGAAATAGAACAATATGACAAATATCAAAGCATATCTTGCCCATTGCCCTTGAGTTAAGTAAATCAAAGGACCAGGTAAACTAGGCACAAAACTTGTTACAGCAAGTATAATTCCAATTACTGCTAAAAGCTTGAATGCAAATCCTGACCTGAAAAAAATCCCTACTGCAAATATCACAAACAAAATAGCTCCAGTTACCCAGGATCCCGGTATCGGAATAGGAATAATCCAAAATATGCTCTGTGACACTTCCATTGAAAAGATAGCAACAAGAAGTAAAATCCACAGCCCAATTCTAAATAATCCAAACTTCCAAGAATACTTTACGACTGTCCCCGTTTTACTCCAAAATCCGCCTCTTTTATCCTCTATCATCTCCTCTTTTCCTTCTTAAAATCTATCTTATAGTTTATATAAATCTTTACAATCTGCATTAGATTATATTTACTAAAACAGTAAGGACATCAAATACAGTATTACAATGGCATAAAGAGTTAAAGACTTTATGTGAATATAATAAGTTTCATACCCGTATAATCATTTTACACTTAATACAATTTCCCACCAATAGGAACTTCTCTTTCAGGCTTAATTAAAACACATTCATTATTCTGATCCGGAACTCCTAGAGTCAAAACCTCGGACAGAAAAGGTCCTATTTGTCTTGGTGGAAAGTTGACAACACAAAGCACTAATTTCCCTTTCAAATCAGCCTTTTTATAATTCTTTACAACTTGTACACTTGAACTCTTAATTCCTATTTCATTACCTAAATCAATTTTTAACTTGTAAGCAGGCTTCTTAGCTTCAGGAAAATCGTCTATTTCTACAATTTTACCTACTCGAATATCCAATTTCTGAAAATCATCATAGGTCGCCATATAATTCCTCCATTTTGAAACTTAAAAACTTATCTTCTAGAACTCTTTCCCAACAACATCAAAACACCCATTAATCCCACTAAAAAAAACACAACTCCTACAGCCGTATATGGCCCTTCCCCCACACCATTTGCAACATTTCCAGTCATACTTGAAATTGAAAATATAGCAGAAATCGCTAAACTAGCAACTGTTGCTCCAATCGCTGCGTAATGCCTTTTATGAGCCGTATTCTCTACACGTGACCGTTTTAACTTAACTTTCCCTTTCATCATTATTTACTTTTAGTTTGTAAACTATTTAAACCTTTATTTTAATCACTCAATTTAAATAACGATCTATCCCCTCGCACCAAACACGCTGATCTCAATTTTCTCCGGTCCAAAAAACCAATATTCTTTTGACGTTTCTCTCACTGGATCAGCTTTTTTCTCTCCCGTAAAAAAATCATTCTGTATAACGTTAAAATTGTACCTCTGTACACTGTTATATCCACTTTTAACTTTGCTCAATAAAGATGTCGCAATAAAACTAAATGCAATTAACAAAACCACGAAAATCACGATAGTTAAAATTACGAGCATAGTAACTGGAATACTTCCTTTTTTGTTCAACATATTAATCTTACCTCTTTTTCATTTAACATCATTTTTACTTTTTTACCAACTGGTTCAACATTATATCTCACATCGAAAACTCTCTGCTCACCACTATAAAGTTCAAAATTACATCTAACTCCCAAACTATCAAACTTAACTAAACTCTCTTCAATATTTTTCTTCGCTTCTTCATTTTTTCCCTCTTTTATTAAATCGCTTGTTTTTTCTTGTCCATTTGTTTTATCTAAAATTGCGAACAACATCTGCTGTTCTTCCAATCCAGAATCCTCATAACTTATACTTGAAATCCCTTGCAATTTCGATATTTTATCTGTTGCAAAAAGGAATATTACTGCCAAAACAAGTATAATAACAGTTGCCACTACCCAAGTCATCGTTTCTCCTACTTGTCCTCTTCTATTCATTTCATTGTACAGCATTTTGTTCTACCTTCCTTACAGCTGTTAACACCTCCAACAAAACATATCCCTCCTCCCCACTCACAACTACTTTCTTTTCAGCACACAAAGGAATATTTTTCTTACTTTTTTCCTGTCCACAAAATCCTTCATACGTACTCATTCTCGTCTTTATTTCCTCTCTTGCACCATTCTTTGTTAAACTGACTTTGACATAAAATTGTTCACTTTCACTTTGTCTATAATTTTCATCTTTAAAACTAAAATCACATGTTGTCTCAATTCCATTTTGTTTTGCCCCATTAAAATTCTCAGCATTTATTTTTCCCTTTTCAACAAAGCAATTTATTACTCTATCCGCTAAGATATTTGCTTCGACTTTCCTCACATCTGTTTGCGCAGAATAAAATATGAAAACACCCGATACAACCGCAATTGCAATAATTCCAAATATCAAAAACCAATAAAACGATAAAACCCTCTCCCCTCCTTTCTTATTCATTTACAGTTATTTTCAAAAATCCCCCTTCTTGAATTTGATAATCAATTTCCTTATCATTAAAATAAGAATAACTAAACCCACTTTTACCAGATGATTTAACAGTTACCAAATTTTTATCATTCTCAATAATTACAATATGCCCACTATAATCATCTTTCTTTTTTTCAATTAAATCATTAATGTTAATCAGCATTTCCGTACCACTATTAGCGGCATCGATCATTAAAGCAATGTTTTTCGCTCCTTTTTCTTCGACTAAACTTACACTACTAGTGCTTTTGTAAACAAAAGCAAATAAAATACCAAAAAATAACACGACTATAATAATAAAAATAACATTCTCCATTAAAATCATTCCTTTTTTATTTTTCATTTTCCTTTCAAGCCACACTAGTGAAAGCATTACATTTCAAATTTTCTATCTCTTGTGCATTAAATGAAGTAAAGTAAGGTGGTAATGCCTGAATATTTCCATCTGTGACATAAAGCCCCACTCCTCCTGCGGCAGCAGCTCCTTGTGTTCCTTTCCATAAAGTAGCGGCATATTTCATTGCGGCCAAAGCAGTAGGATAACTAGCTGCAGCTGCTGGTGGAAATGCTACTCCAATAGCAATTCCTGCTGCGGCTCCAACTGCTCCTACAACAATAGCTTTTCCATACCCTTGTTTAGTAACTCCCGTAATTAACGCATACTCATTAAATTTATTCAAATTAATCGCTCGAGCATATATATCTAATTCTCCATCAGTATCTTCGTAAATTTTCTTTTGCACTCCGTCTAATGAATTTACTTTATACAAAAAGTAAAGATAACTTTGATCATTATCTTTTATCCTTTTATTCTGTAAATAATAGTATAATTCTTTCATTCCAATTGTGTTCCAATTCTCATTCTCTTTCACAACCTCATCAAATTTAATTGTGTTACATATATGACAATATTTTTCTTCAAATCCATATCCTCTCGGAGCATAATCCACCTTCCCCTCCCCCATCATCCACCAACAATCATACATTAAATCACTTAAAGCACTCAAAATCTCTTCTCTATCTTTTACTCTTATTGTTCTAACATCTTTAGAACTGTACTCACATTCTTCTCCCCCGCTTATACATATTTGTTGTGTCTTACACTCTAACTTAGTCGCCTCTCCTAATTCCGTCCCCCTTAAAGCTACTGAATTCTTACATGCTTGTTGAGCTGCCTCGGATCCCGGATTTAGAACAAAAAAGAAAAGTAAGATAATTACAAAACTAATTATCAATATAATAATTGTAATTAACTGTTTACTCGTCAATTCTCCCAATTTATTTTTTATAAGGTTCATATTTTAACAAATCTCCCGATTAAGAAATAAAGTGCAACCAACAAAACAACCAAAAAACCTATCCAGCTTATTATCTTAATTATTTCTTCCATTTCTCCTTTTTTGTTCATGCTTTTTCTATGGAAAACTTTCCATCCTCCATCTCTCTTACAACTATATCAACAGATTCTATTTTAATACTATTCGTCATAATAATCTCCCTTGAAACGATCTCACAAACAGAATTCTGACTACAATCTTCTTTTTCACAAACACATAAACAATTCCTTCCAGAACACATTTCCGGAGCTCCCGTAGGCTTATATATCAATACCCAATCTCTTGGCTCAATTAAAACATATCCTTGTTCTTTCCCCTCATTGTCAGCAACTCTTATTTTCTCTAAAACTCTCTCTAGTGTCCCCTCAGCCTTTGCAATTTCAGGCTTATTTGTCAAAGCTCCATATATTTTAATTACTAAAAATGCCAAAACAATGATACACAACACCGCAATAATAACTTTTAATGTAAACTCCCCTAATAAAAACCCTTTTCTATTTATTCTTTTCATATTCTTTTTCTAATTACCTCTCCCGATTTAGTTTGTCCATGAATTACTCTCAATAAACTATTCTCATCATTCAAATACTGTTGATTTATTCTAACAACCGAGTTCTCAATCATTCCAACTTGTGGATCTCTCCATCCTCCTGTAAATAAATTCCCCCAAGAAACATCCACACTTCTATAAACTCCATTGTTAGAGTATCTAACATAATATTTTGTTAAAATAAAATCTTTCTTTTCTTCCCCGGTTTTAATACTTAAGTACCCTTCTTTAGCATCTCCTGTAATAACTCCTAAAATATTATCATCTACTAACAACTGTTGAAAATACGGTTTGCTAAAATCAGGTCTATCTTGTAATTTATATCCATCAAAGTAAGGAATTATATAATTCCTCAGAGCAAGAACAACAGCAAAAACAACAATTACAAATATAAGTACAGAAATTACAATCTTTATCAGTTGTGATGTTGTTAGCTCCGACATTTCAACCTCTAAAAGCCCCTTTTATTCTCATTCCCAGCTCAAACAACTGATCTTTAAGCATGTAAGCAAAGAATCCAATAAGAACAAGAACTGTAATTGCAATAAGCCATGGTATCAATGTCTCCCACGTCATTCCTCTCCTTCCTATTTCTCTTTTACTTTTTCCATTTTTATTCCTCTCGTCTTTCTCTTTCCCATTTCCAAATATCCAATTCATCCCTTTTATTTTCATTACAATCCTAACTCAAAACACATTATTAAATCTACTGTTCATTACCTCGGATATGAAATCAAATATATATTATACTAGAAAAATACTTATAAAGAACAAATTCTCTTAACTAAAATGTCAAGGGTTCAGTATAGAAATAATATTTCCGCACAGCAACTAGCGTTCGTACTAACAATTCTGAATAATTCTTCTTTTGGTGATTGCGGAGATTATAAAATAGGAGCTTCATTCCAAGGAGTAGGACATACTTATCTTCAAGGACAACGGGGATGGCTCCATCCTCGTCATGTAGTTACTCTCAAAGAAGGATTTGAAAAGGCACATCGCAATTTAGAGGTCTTGCAAAAAAATTCAGTGGAAGAGCAAAAAAGATCGCTTCTTATCACGGCTAATTATTTTCCCAACCATCCTACTTTTCGAGCGTATTTTTTAGGATTAAAAAAAGGGATAAACGCTGAATTTAGAGGCGCGACAACAACTTGGGAAGGAGTATATGGAAGCAGAGAAATCCCTCAAGAGGAAATTGAGTTAGCAATCGCCAGTGGAGCAGTTTTCGGTAATAAAACAAAACTTGAACTCGACGAAATAGATTCCCAATTAAGAACAGCTATCAGATACGGAAAACCAAGATCATTTTATAATCAAGCACTAGCTCTTTTTGCTAAAGGATACCGAACTAATCCTGAGCAGCCTTTCCTAGATGACATCGTAGATAATCCACGTTTTGAATTATTTGAAAGAAAGTTATTTGAATCAGTTATTGAAGATATGCATCAAGATCACCAAGATGCTTATTTTGAAAAGGTCCGAGCAAAACAATAAATCTTCTCTCGCCCTATTTCCCAGAAGTCGCTTTTTCCCATTGGCGATAATATTGCCCAAACTCAGATGCTGGTATTCCCAACCATTTTCTAACCGCAGTCTCATAAACTTTAGTATCTCTTCTCAATTTCCCAACCTTAATTCTCGAAGCATTACACTTGGCTTCATTAAGAGCATCAATACCTGCCCTAAACTCTCCTAGTACACCTTCTCTACGAGTATATTTTGCATCCAAATTATCTATACCATTTAATATCTCTAAACCCTTTCGCAATTCAAATTCTGCTTCCTCCTTTACATGATATCTGTGAATCAACTCTTCTCTATCAAATTGAAGTTTCGCAGGTAAATCAGAAACGGGAACACCGTAATCTTGTCCATGCGTAAGTCTTCCATCAGCAACATTATCAACTCCTAAACTTGTCCGTACTCCTGCTGACAAGCTTAAGTCTACACCATCTGTTAGAGATCTACGCAAATCCATAAGATAATCCGCTTTGTGTTTTCCTGAATGATATACGAATCTTACCGTTACTATATTCGTGTCTACATTATCATAAACAAACCAGTTTAATCTAGAACTCGCACTTTTACTTTTACCTTCAACTTTCTTCCAAGCATCTGCCCAACGTGATAATCTTTTGGCATGATCAATACCTGTTCTTAACGGATCTCTTCCTGATGAGCCACCCATTAAATCTTTAATTAATTATGATATTTAAACTTTCTAGAAAGATTTTACTACTTCTGAAGATAAAACCACACAATTTATAACTTCTATTTCCCCCAATTTATAATAAAAAAGAGCTTCCATGCCCCCAAATCCACGCACACAAGAAATACTTAAAAAGTATTCCGCTAAAATAGAATCTCAGCTTAGTACTTACTCTCCAACACCAACTTATTCCAAAGATTATTTACAATTTAAATTGGATATGTCTCAAAAGCTTACTCGCTATGAGCGATGGGCTAAATCTTTAGGAAATATAATTTCTCTTAAAGTCTCAGAAAAAGATAAAGATAAAATACAAAAATATCTAGAAACTGCACATCTCGATGTTTCCCCCTCGCAAGCCTTAACTCTCTCTGTACTCTCTCTTGTCGGAGTATTTCTTCTAACCCTCTTGCTTGGAGTTGCATTTTATCTTATAAATCCTCAAACAGAATTCACAAACATATTTCTCTTTGTCTTTTTGGGTGTTGTAGCTGCCGTCTTTCTTTTCTATTACACATACACAATGCCCCAACGTCTAGCAAACGCCTGGCGTCTTAAAGCATCTTCCCAAATGATTCCAGCTGTTTTATACGTTGTAGTTTATATGAAACACACTTCAAATCTCGAGCGAGCGATAGAATTCGCAGCTCAACATCTCGAAGGCCCCCTTGCTCTCGATTTCAAAAAAATATTTTACGATGTTGAAATAGGAAAATTCTCAACAATAAAACAATCGCTAGACAACTATCTAGAAAAATGGAGAGAATACGCCCCCGAATTTAACGAATCTTTCCATTTAATAGAATCTTCTCTTTATGAACCTTCAGAGACCAGAAGAGTAGAAATTCTAGAAAAATCATTACAAGTAATTCTTGAAGGCGTCTATGAAAAAATGCTCAAGTACACAAGAGATATTCGTTCGCCATTAACAAATATCTACATGTTAGGAATTGTTCTTCCAACTTTGGCTCTCGCTTTACTTCCTTTAGCTTCAACTCTTCTTGGCGGTCTTCTGCAATGGCAACATGTTTTAATTATTTTCAATATACTTATTCCATTCTTTGTATTTTACCTAGCAAATGAAGTCTTATTAAAACGTCCGGGAGGATACGGAGAAACCTCCGTATTAGAATTAAATCCTAATTATTCAAAGTTTACATCGAAAAAACCTTGGGTAGATGCTGCAATAATTGCCGTTCCTTTGTTGATTATTGGTTTTTTGCCGTTCATATTCCAAATAACACCTTTAACAGGTGCATTAGGACTGCAAAATGATTATACATTCGCTCAAATCGGCCTTGGCTTTCTTGGAGACAATTATATTTTTGACTTTCAATGTGCATCTGGTGGTCCGGCTCCCTGTTCATCTGATGATAAAAAACTCGGCCCATTTGGCCCACTAGGCGTTCTTCTCTCACTTTGTGTTCCTTTATCAATTGGCCTTTTCTTCTCAATCGCATATCGAAAAAAGACTAAAGAATTAATAAAAGCTAGAGAAAACACCAAAACACTAGAAGAAGAATTCACTAATTCTCTTTTCCAATTAGGAAATCGTCTCGGTGATGGCGTTCCAGCAGAAATTGCATTTGCTAAAGTTGCAGAATCAACAAGAGGCCAAGCAACTTCCAATTTCTTCTATATAGTAAATCAAAATATCCAACAGTTAGGTATGTCTCTCGAGCCAGCAATATTCGACAAAAAAAGAGGAGCAATTATTTATTATCCCTCTTCATTAATTGCAACTTCAATGAAAATCCTCGTTGAAGCAGTTAAAAAAGGACTTCAAATTGCAGCCAGATCATTAATGTCCATTTCAGAATATGTAAAAAACATTCAAAAAATAAATCAACGTCTCAAAGATTTACTAGCTGAAGTTGTATCCGATATGAAATCAAATATGACTTTCCTCGCCCCATTATTAGCAGGAGTTGTAGTTGGTCTCGGAGCAATGATTACCCTCATTTTAACAAAGCTCTCAGAATTCCAACGTCTTTTTGGAGACAATGCACAACTTGGTGGTT
The DNA here is from genome assembly GCA_964594495.1 of Candidatus Woesearchaeota archaeon. Taxonomy (GTDB): domain Archaea; phylum Nanobdellota; class Nanobdellia; order Pacearchaeales; family GW2011-AR1; genus CAZQLX01. The sequence continues at coordinate 14,412 of CAZQLX010000006.1, forward strand.
TTGGTTCTATTTCCCAAATAACCTCCATTTTCGACGTAGCCTCCATGATCCCCCCATATTTCCTTCAAATTACAGTTGGCCTTTATATCGTAGAAATAATTTTCATCCTAACATCTGCTCTCGTAACAGTTGACGCCGGTCGTGATCCTCTTAGAGAAAAGAACGAACTTTCAAAATATCTTAAGCGCGGTATTCTTCTCTATCTCATAACTGCACTCATCTCTATCGTAGCTCTCTCCATCCTAGCCACAGTTGTACTTGGTGGTTTAACTGCTTAAATTGTCTCACAGAGTAATCATTTTACAGCAATAAGTGCTTTCATGGGCCAATTTAACTCATATTTGCCCGAGTCATTTTTCTCTACACCTAAGTATCTATTAACATAATAATAAGCTCTCGCTATTCTTTCTTCTTCATCTCCCTCTAACTTAGTTAAAGCATGTAAATGATAAATAAAGTCGCCAATATCCCTTTTCTGATCAAATTTCCATTTCTGAGGTAAATCTACAAAATTAATATTTGGTCCTTCAAAACCTGCAAGATGAGCTATAGTGTAAGCAAAATTTGAAGATAAAAATTTTACTTCATGTCCGGCGACACAATACTGCGCAACCCACATATCAAAATATTTAGCCAATTCGCTTCCCTGGAAAACATCACATATAACGGATTTTCCTCCCTTTTTCAAGCAATTATATATCTTCTGCATCTGTTTAGTTTGATTATTAATATGATGAAACGCTCCAAAACTCCACACCTTATCAAAAGAATTTTCTTCTATAACATAGTGGCCATTTTTTTCAGCTCTTAATTGGGGCAAACGTGATACTCGTTTCCTTAATCTTCCAATTTGTTCTATAGAAGAATCTAAAGCTAGATAAAATCCTTCTCTACCAACTGCAGAAGCTATTTCTCTACAAAAATATCCATTCCCTTCTCCAATTCCCAATATTCTTTCTCCTTGCTGTGGATTCAACAGTCTGAACATTGCATCAATATCCTCTTCTCTCGCATTTGGATATCTCGCTATAGCTGTCTCATACATCTCTCCCCTCACTCCGTCAAATTCTTCTTCATTTTCCATACTTTGTGTTCCAAAAAATCGATTTATAAAATTAAGTCGCTGTAAAGCGACAACTATAAATAGATTATGTTCTTCTTTAATGTATGTATGAGGAACTTCAAAACTTTGGACTTTCCAAAAATGAAATAGAAATTTACGTATCTTTAATTAAAGCAGGAGTATCTACTGCAAATAGAGTATCAAAAATAACTGGAATTAAAAGAAGTACAACTTATGATAATCTTTCTCTTCTCATTAATAAAGGGTTAGTTTCCAGTGTTACAAAAAATGATGTTACTTATTTTGAAGCAGCAAATCCGCAAAAGATAATTAGATTATTGGAGGAAAAAATAAATAAAATAAAAAAAATCATTCCAGGACTTCAATCCTTAAAAGAAACCGCAAAAGAGAAATCAGGAGTAACATTTTTTGAAGGAAAAAAAGGAGTTATCACTGTTTTAAGCGATATTCTAGAAGAAAATAAAGATCTCTGTTTTTATGGATCGAGAAAAATGGCAATGAAAGCATTAACAAATTATCCAGATGATTTTATTACAAAGAGAGTTGAATATAAAATAAAACTTAAAGCAGTTTTCGCTTATGAAGACAAAAAAGATGCTGTTTTTAAGAATAAGAAAGTAAAAAATCTATCAGAAACAAGGTATCTAGAAAATTTTGATAAAATATCTTCGAACGTTTTTATTTATAGTGATCGTGTAGCTTTTATTACTTCAGGAGAAAATTTAGTAGGTGTAATAATAAAGAATAAAGAGATAGTAGATCAACAAAGAAGAATTTTTGAGTTACTTTGGAAAATATCCAATAAATAACTAAAACTCTTTCGCCTTCGCCTCAGCCCACTTTTTCCACAAAGGCAGAACATCTTCCCCTAAAGGTAATCCCTTTTCCTCCCGTACCTTTTCACAAATATTATGAAAAGCAGCATTTGATAATGAATTAAACTTCGCTTCCAAAAGCTGCGGCTTCTTTAATTTCTCGGACATCTCAAGAATTTCTTGTTTTATTTTTCCTCTCAAAAGAATATTATCATATACAGCATCCCAATTTCCAGCCCACCCCTTCACATTCGATGCAATACTTTTGATCACTTCACTTTCTCCATTAATTAATTCTTCAGTCGGTTCAAGTTCATCTTTTTCCACGTTATAACGCATCAAATCAACAAATCCTCCTTCAGCTAAAGGATCTTTCACCCAATGTTTTCTTACTTCGGTTACTCTTACAACTCTTCTGACAGATTTCAATCCATCAGGACTTCTTACAGGATTTGCAACAACAATTATATCTGTTGCTTTGAAACTAGTTGGCTGCACATCCAAGTCATTCACAACCCTGTCAAACACCCCATAAGGACTATCTCCATGTATTGTACCTGCAACAACGTTAGCCAAAGCTCCAACTCTCATCGCCTCATACAACGCTTTAGCCTCGCTCGATCTTACCTCTCCAACAATTAACGCACTATCTCCCAATCTTAACGAGGTCCTTATCCCCTCAGATGCTTCTATTTCATTTGTTGTTGATGTCAAAGCCGATCGAACTTTCATTCTTAAAATATCATATCCTAATTTTCTCATTGCATCAACACTTAACTCCAGCGTATCCTCAACCACTATGATGCGGTATTTTGACATTATTTCCAACATTAAACTTCCCAGCAATGATGTCTTTCCACTACTTCTAGTCCCAGCCACGAGTAATGTTCTACTTCCCTCAATCATAAAACTCAATAATCCTGCAGCAAAACTATTTATCATTTTGTTTTTGATAAACAATGGCAAAGTCCATGGATCATCTCTGTGTCTTCTAAATGCATATGCTAATCCGTTTGGAGATAATGGTTCTTTTATTGCAGCGACTCTCGCCCGCACATTTCCAAACACAAGATCAGTATCCAAAACAGGATTCGCCTCATCTAACGCTCTTCCAGATTGCAATCTTAATTTTGCAGCCCACGAATCAGCATCTTCATAACTTGGAAGAATATTTGTTACACATTCATCATATTTAGCATGTCTAACAAAAACTGGATTTTGCGCGATTGGAGCGTTGAGTACAATATCTTGTAAATTCTCATCCATTAACAACACTTCAATCAATCCAAAACCAATAGTATGTCTAACTAAAATTCTAGAAAGTTTATTTAATTCTCTATAATTCAAATTTATTCCCTTACTCCTTGACAATTCGGATAACAAATCTCTAGCAACATTAAAGAAAACCTGTCTCGTTCGCTCAGGATCTGTAAATTCCTCTGCTTTTGGTGTATGTTCAGTTAGAACACCTCTCGCTAAATTCAAAAGCATATGATGCTCTTCACTTAAAGAGTATTCCAAAGGCATTATATGATAAAAATACTTAGAATCATCTTTTCTCTTCAATATTGTCACATTAACCGTGTCCAAATCGTTTACGATTTCATATTGATCAACAAGTTCAGCATCTTTAGGTAACTGCGCAACTAATCTTGTAAAACTAAAGTTAGGTAAAACATCGGCCCTGAAAATCGTGTAGTAAATTTCTCTTCTTCCTTGCTTTCCTATCTGATTACTCGCTTCTTTAATCAGTTTCGTATTCTCTAACAAAGATAAAAATCGCTCCGTAAATCTCAAATAATTCATCAATGCTCCCTTATTCGTTACTCTTCCAGAGTCTAATTGCTCTCTCGCATCCTTTACTCTTCTTTTTAACTCCAGATAGCATTCAATTGGATCTTGTTTTAATAAATTCAATAAATAAGTTAAATCTCCATATAACATTTGTAAATTTCCCAATAGCCCTATCTTCTCGGGTGAAAGTATATTTTCTTGTTTAGTCAAAAAAACAAATATTCTAGCAATTTCCTCCAACATTGAAACTTGCTCAAAAGAATAATTATAATTTCTTTGTTGAACTAACACAACTCTAGAAACATTTGGATTATCAGCCAGTAGATCAACAATTCTTGCCATCACACTTCCATTATCAGCAATACTCGGAACAAAAGGCGCACTCATAAAATTAACAAATAGTATATCTTCCCCTTGTTTTCTAACAACTTCAGTCGCATATAGCTGCGATCCCTCTTTGAATATCATCTTTTTCCTCTCTCATGCCTAGTTCCTCCCAATTAAATAGATTTCGCTCTATTATACAAATCCTTATAAATCTCAAACAAATCTCAAAAATATGAATGAGTATAAATCTGTCGAGCAAATCCTCTGGGAAAAAGCAACTCCAATAAAAGATTTTATCAAAGAAGCCATAAGAGGAGCGTATTCTGTAAGTATTGCGCCCCTAAGATTACCTACAACTATTCGTAAATTGGCAAATCATCAGAGCATATCAGATCAAAAGGATATGGGCTCAAACGCAAAAAATATAGGCTTTGCTGCAGGAGTAATACTTGGGGCATTCGTAACCTACGGAGGATCCATAGTATCTGCATTTTATCAAGAAAATTCAGGCGGCGGGGATTCTATCGCAACGTATGGCGCAGGTTTAATTCTTGCAACAAATGCTATTAGTTTGATTTATGAAGCAGGTAGATTTTCAAAAAGCAGACAAGAATACAAAAGTTTAAGACAGGCAGAAACCTCATCCACAGGTAACCTAGAAGATTCTCTTGTTCCTTGTACATCTAATAAATCTAAAAGAGATTAAATAGTTTGTACAAACTATTTTAAACCCAGATGCACTTCCTTTCAAATGGAACAACAGCAATATTCAGACGATCAATTTTTCCTTGATCTTAATACTAGGATAAGAGACATGGAAGAAAAACAGAATCTTTTGAGAGATAGAGTTCTTCTGCTAGGCCAAAGCCTTATAGAAGAACGTGAAAAAAGCTTTAAAGAAATTCAAGAAATGAAAAAGTCCCTTCTTGTATTAAAAGAAGATAATATGCGAATGAAAGAAATTCTCCAAAGAGTTTCAGAACAACTCTCTTCCCTAGCAAGAAAAGATGAACTCAATATTTTACAAAAACAGTTTGATCTTTTCAGACAGTAAGGCTTATAAAAATGGGTATCATTGAAGAAATAGCTAGAATGCAAAAAGAGGGTCTCAGCGATGAGAACATTTACTCTGCTTTCAAAAGTAGAGGTGTCTCCTCTGAAGAGATATCGGAAGCTATCTCCGGCGCACATATAAAATCCGAAGTATCGTCATTCGACAAACAACAAAATCAAAACATGGCAGAACAATCACAACAAAGAAAAGAACCCGAAACAATGCAGCCTTCGATACTTAACCAAGAGTCTTCTATAATAAACCCTACGACGCCCGCAGATCAACCTCAACAATCTGCAGCCTATGATACCTATGCTCAATCACAACAGCAGTCATACGACCCGCAATACTCGCCACAGCAATATGACTCTTCGCAACAACAATATTCAGCTCCTCAATACTCCCCTTCTCTTAGTTCTGACACAATCTCAGAAATCTCAGAACAAACAGCAGAAGAAAAAATTGCCCCGTTGCGTAATGCTATAGAAAAATCAATTGATCTTAAAAACACCCTATCTACTCGTCTTGACTATCTAGATGAACGTCTTAAGCGTATAGAACGCATCCTTGACCGCCTTCAACTCTCCATCCTTCAAAAAGTAGGTGATTATGTCACAAATGTAGAAGACATGAAAAAAGAGCTCTCAGAAACTCAAAAGTCCTTTAAATCTCTTGCTTCCAAAAAACATCATCAGTAATTTATTATCTCTTTAATAATCTCATCAGCTTTTGCATCATCTATTCCTCTCTCGCTGTAAGATGTATGAGGCTTGGAGGAATTTTTCTGACACGTATTTTAGTTATATGCTCAAGATATAATTTCACCAATCTATGAAGACCATCTAGCGTCAACCACTTCCCATTTTTATTTTTCATAATATCAATAGGATAGGAAGTATCACAATTCTGGATCTTGTTTCGGTGGTATGGATAAGCATCCAAATTCTCTATAACTTCTCTTGGAGTAATAACTAAATTACCCTCTTCATCTTCCCAAAAAGGTAAATCAAAAATCCATAAGAGTTCACTTATCTCAATTGTTTCTACTGGAACTTTCAATGCCCACAACTTATTATTGTCTCTCCAAAATGGAAAATTAAAACCATGCTCTTTATGACGGGGATCAACATAAATTTCTTTTTTTGGTTTATTTGTTTTCATTAATTATTTCTGGGGCACTTTATTATTAAATCTTTGGCAAAGAACAGTTAATTCTATTTCATCTTAACAAGCCAAAACGCAACTAACGCACCAATTGCTAAAATAATTATCGCCCCGAAAACTCTCGCGGAATACAACCAGCTCGTTACTTGAAGTACATCCGGATCTCCACCAACTCCAGAATTCCAAGGAAAATAAGGCCCCAATACGTTAGAGAATACGACAATTGCTGTAATAACAAACCCGATTATTAATAAAATCAAGAATGCAATTCCAATGCCCCTATTCATAAAATCCATCTTCCCAACAAAACCCATTATAACTAACAATAGAACTAATATCACAATCAAAATAACAAACCAAGGAAGTATCGATACAACATATTTCCTTGCTCCAGCAAAAGATGCAAAAACAATCCCTATTAAAATCGCTGTAATAACTTGTACCGCTTTATTTTCTCCTAAAATTTTAGTTTTTGCTAGTAAAGCAAAAATAAAAATCATTACAACAATAAAAGCAGCGACCTGTGCAACAATTCCTAGAGCAGCACTCTCTACCATTTTTTCTCCTTAAGAATGTCCTGCTGCCGCTTCCTCTCTATTACTGCCACTTAACCCAATAACCGCTGCAACTCCGCCAATTAGTAAAACAAAGAATACTACCCATGTCCCCCATCTATCCCACGCATCCGAGTTAAAGAAGTTTACAGCTGAGAAACTATTGAATAAAACAATTACAAACGCTACAACTGCAATCCCGTAAACAACCCAATGTGCCCATTTTCCCTCTTTATCATGTGTAAACATAGATGTTAAAATCAATAAGACCAGTATTACAGCTAGTGCAACTCCGGTTCTTGGAAAGATTTCTAAAAAGAATGACTGTACAAAACCTACCCTTAATGCTAAAACCGCAACGATTAAACCGATAAGTGTATGCACACCCTTATTGTTTCCAAAAGCTTTCGTCGCACTTAATATTCCAAATATAACTGCAAAAAGCAATAATCCTGGAAGCATATAATCGAACACCCCCGAACTTTCCCCTACAGCAAACAAGCCTGGAATATCAAGCGCCATATTCTCCCTATCCAAACATTCTTTAAATATGTTTCGTTAAAATTATCTTATTGTAAAAAAGGAGAACGTACATTCATCTCAATAGAGTAAGGTTCTTCCATTGTAAGTGCAGCTTCAAATACATTAGATCTTAACTCAGCCACTAAAATCCTCATCATATTCCCACCTTCAAAACAATCTAATTTTCTCCGATTTACTTTCTTTGTTTCTTTCTCCGTAATCTCAATGACAGAACTAGGATATGTAACAACAACATTTCGTATTTTATCCCAAGGCAGCGCATGAAAGTCCTCTGCCAATTTATGCACATCTGTATAAGA
>CAZQLX010000006.1:22055-30003 GCA_964594495.1 Candidatus Woesearchaeota archaeon
ACGTATCAAACCACCTAGTTTGACCATATTGCGAAGAAACACGAACAGCCCCAACATTTAACGCCTCCCCGCTCATGTTAAATCAATATATCGCCAGAATATAAATTTATCGTTTTTGTGATGCGGATTAAATAATGAAGTATGTTTGAATTTAATAGTCTCTTCAAATAAAATTTTTACTAATGATATCAAACCAAAAATAATTTACATCGATATATTCATTTATATCGGATATTAAACTTTGAGATTGAGTAGTTAACGAACTAATTTTATGATGCATACCTATGATAAAACTCCAGAAAATCTGTCTAGACAATAAAAATACGAACTCCAAGAATTTGATCTTAAAATAATTAGAAAATCAAGTAATCTTGTTCTAAGAATTTTTGATCAGGATTTCGGCTAATCACCAAAGCTTAGATATATAAAACATCAGACAAGACCATACCCATCCATAACCCGAAAAATTTGCAACGCCAGTTTTTATGGTTCTTTCTTTTCTTCTTTACCTTTCCCGCCGCCACCAAACAAAACTATACATATCGCACCGATAACAACCACTATAACAATAACATTCGTGATCAATGAGGCACTTCCACTTCCAGTAAATGCATTCTTCAACCAACCCCACGCAGGAGTATAATACAACAAAGCAATAAGTACAACAACTGCAGAAATTCCTAAAGCAGTATATTTAACAGCATCGTGTACTTTAAATTTATCTTGTTCATAAAATGCGCCCCACAATATCAAAAACACGAGTATTACAACAACTCCAACTCCTAAAATAGGAACTAAATTCACAATTACTCCAACCGCATTAGCGACCGAGATAACAATCAATCCGACGACTAAAGCAACAATCGCGTCAATTTGCTTCTTTCCCTTTCCAAGAATTTCTGTCTTTTGTAATATCGCAAAAATAAGTGTAAATACAAGTAAGAAAGGTAATATAACATAAATTACTAAATCACTCTGTAGAATTGTTGGTCCCGCCATTATTCTCTATCCTCTCTTGCTTCTCTTTTCCCAGCACTTTCTTTTCCTCTTTCCCTCTTTTCCTTCATCTCCATCTTATACAAATTATCTATTTAAATCTTCCCAAGATTTAAAGGATATATTAAAATAGAATTAATAATAATCAACTAACTTTTTTAGTTTTCTGTCGAGTTTGTTTTGTCATTTCCCTTTCCAAAAACCTCTCTCTTTGAGCTACACTACCTGCGTAACTTCCATACCCTGCAGTTAAAAATCCTGTCAATGCAGCCCTTGTTCCTTCAACACTTCCTAAAAATTCATGTTCCGGTACTTTATTTCCAAGTGTAGAGTCATCTCTATAATTATCTCTGTGTAAAACAAAAACCCCTCCTTTAGGATCATATGCCACACGGACACTTTCTCTTTCCGTGGGCGCCGTCCTATCAGCAAAAGCCCTACTAACGTTCAAAACAGCTTGAACTTCTCTTTTATCTAAATAAGATTTTACAGTTTCTTCATCCACTCCGGGTAAAACGCGCTTTGGATTTATATCAATTCTAACATCCATCCATAAACTATCGGAGATATTTTCCCATCCGTGAAAAACTCTTATTGCTGCAAAATCAATACCTTTTTGATATCTTTCTTGATCATTTCTAAAAGCCAAAACAATTTTGTTTACGGGATCTCCATAAAAACATGCTTGATCAATCATTGATCCCAACGCTGCTAGTTGACTGATTTTTCTATTCCAGCGAGGTATAATTTGTGTATGTTCTGTATACCCCTTATATGAATCCGCTGGAAAATTTTGATTGCAGACACTTAACGCACCTAACAAATTATCAAAACCTGTTTCTCTCACACTTACTTCTGTTGAAGCATCTCCTCTTAAACCTAATAAACTCTTAAGTGAGTCTTCCCAGATAGTTTTTTTCTTTAAATCTTTAAAGAAAAATCCTTTTTGCTGTTCCGCAAACTGCCTTGCAACAATTTCATTTTCTAATAACTCTTGATTAGTAATGCCTTCTTTCCTGAATTCACCGTTTTCATCTCTCCAATAAGGATTTGGTGCTTCTCCCTTTCCTGTTAGAACCAGAATTCCTTCATTGTTAAAAAGTTGATCTATCAACCCACCAGGACTAACGAATTCCGTTCCAACACCAACGGGAACATTAAAATCAATTCTTCTTCTAGCTTTTGACATATAAAAAAATAGAATGCAAACTATTTAAATTTTCCACAAAAATATTTACTATCTAAAATAAGTTAATATACTAAAATCATCCCATTTCAGGACTTTCAGCAGAAAGATCCATTGCTTCTTCTTTTGACATCGATCCTTTAAACGCAGAAGCATTAACAACAAAAACATCTCCTATTGCTTTAACAAATTGATGCGGAATTATCACTCCGCGAGCGCCGCCAAGTGAACTCATAAATCCTGTCCCCGCTTTTACTCTCCAACTCTCTACCTTATTATCTACAAGATTCGCTTCTTCTACCTGTCCAAAATAATCTCCCTCAGAAGTATACACATGCTTACCCAACATTTCACTAATCTTTTTTATTCTCAGCATGTTAAACTCTCTAAATTTGAGTATTTATACTTTGTGTTTTTCTATAATATACAACAAATTTTCTCCCTTTACAAAGAAAACGTTTATATAAAAGCTTAATTTTTATCTACAATGAAAAATTCCGAGATTGGAAGCATTCTTGCAGCCATAGTTATTGCAACTATTGTAATCGGCTTTTCCAATTTGACGCAAGGTAATTTTTCTTTTCTTGCAATTGCCCTTCTTTTTGCAATAATTATTGTTTTTATTCATGTTTTTACAAAAAAACTAATGGCCTTCGGTCTTGATGCTGACGTAGAACATAAAATTTGGGGATTTTCTCGTTTTGGATTCAAACCCCACCATTATTTTAAAAAAGAAATTCCTGCAGGAATAATTCTTTCTCTTTTATTAAGTCTCTTTAGTTGGGGTCTTCTAAAAATAATGCCTCTTTTAACCTATGAAACCCGCGCTCTAAAAGCGCGCGCATCCAGAAGATTTGGATATTACAGTTATACTGAGATGACTGACTGGCATAATGGTGCAATCGGAGCAGCTGGAATCGTAGCAGTTTTAGTCGTTTCATTAGTTGCTTACTTTATGGGACCAACGGCAGAGATTCTTGCAAAAATGGCAGCATATTACGCATTTGTAAATCTCATCCCAATTTCAAACCTCGATGGTTCCCAGATTCTTTTCGGTTCTCGTGTTATGTGGGCTACCCTAGCAATAATTACTCTAATATTTGCAGTTTACTCCGTTGTAATTTCGGTGGTAATCTAGTTTTATTAATACATCATCAACTTCCGCGATATATCCTAATCTTAAGTATACTCTTGCTACAATAAGATCCTCCTGAATAGATAATTATTCCTCTAATTTACCCTCATTCAAACTTATCTCCATCATCGATAAGTTTAAACCTTCTTTTCTCTTTTCATTTCGATGCTAAAAACTACTCCCAGAGCTTATCAAGATGCAATTTTTCAAACAGCTAAGAACGCAAATACTTTAGTTGTCCTACCAACAGGTACTGGAAAAACACTAATTGCTTTACTTCTAGCAATAGAAAGAAAAAAATTATTCCCTTTATCTAAAATTCTCTTCCTTGCACCAACAAAACCTCTTGTAGAGCAACATTTTGAAACATTTACCTCCCAGCTTCCTGAACTCTTTGCAGATTTGCAAATATTCACAGGCTCCGTCTCTCCAGAAAACAGGAAAAAGATATTTCAAACGGCCGAAATTATCTTTTCCACGCCTCAATGTATAGCAAATGATATAGAAAACCATCTTTATGATTTAAAAGAAGTTTCTCTTCTAATAATTGATGAAGCACATCGCTGTTTAAAAAATTATGATTATACAAAAGTTGTCTCCACATATAAATCCCAGTCTTTATTTCCAAGAATCCTTGGTCTCACAGCTTCTCCAGGTCATGACCCCAAAAACATTAAAGAAATATGTGAACATTTAGACATCAAATCAATCGAGCTTAGAACACGAGATTCAGAAGACGTTAAGCCCTATCTTCAAGAATTAGAATTCACTCGTGTTGATGTTCCCTTCCCTCCGGAATTTATGGAAATACAACTTCTATTAAAGAAAATTCTCGACTCTTGTGCAGAAAAACTCAGAAATAGAAAACTTCTTTTTCTTCCAGCTAATAAGTTTACTTTGTTAAAACTTCAATCTTCTCTAGCACGTCAAGCATCATCAAGAAACTTTAATGCTTTAATAGGAATGTCTCTAACCGCTCAAGCCCTAAAAGTCTCACATGCCCTAGAACTCCTAGAAACACAAACTCTCTCGGGAGTATACGAATATTTTCAAAATCTTTTAAAACAGGCAGCAGAGAAAAAGAGCAAAGCAGTTCAAAATCTTGTTCAGACTTCAGAATTCATAAAATCTCATGCTCTGCTAACAGAATTAATTTCTAGAAAAGTTGAACATCCAAAAGTTGAAACAGCTTATGAAATAATAAAAAGTGAGTTTGAACTCAACCCAAAAACAAAAATAATTGTTTTTACTCAGTTTAGAGAAACTGCCTCTTCTATTGTAAAAAGACTTTCTCAATTATCAATAATCCATCCATCTATCTTCGTAGGACAAGCAAAAAAAGGAGAAACAGGATTCTCTCAAAAAGAACAAAAAGCAATTCTCGATAAATTTAGAGGAGGAGAAATTAATGTCTTAGTTGCAACATCTATTGGAGAAGAAGGATTAGATATTGCGGAAGTAGGAATGGTAATATTCTATGAGCCAGTCCCTTCTGCTATTAGACGTATTCAACGCGCTGGACGAACAGCTCGTCTCTCCCCAGGAAAACTGATAATCCTAATAACAGAAAATACAAGAGATAAATCAAATCATTACGCCTCATATGCTCGAGAAAAAAAGATGCACAGAGAAATAGCAAACGTTCAGAATGAATTAAGAAATCAAAACAAAAATCCAACGTTAGATAAATTTAAGTGATAAGTCGTATAATCAAATAAATATGAAAGACACAACAAAAAACATTTACAGTTACCCTGTAAAACGAAGCAAAAATATCCGAATGACTTACACAGACTCTCCAGCACATGAAGGAAGACTAATAAATGCAGTAGATTTTATCACGAAAGAAAATACACCTATTTTAGCTGCAGCATCAGGAAGAGTTATAGATGTAAAACAAGATTCAAGCGTCGGAGGCACAACACCTGATTTTGATAAATTAGGAAATTATATAGAAATCAAGCATAAAAATAATGAATACTCTATTTATGAACATATAAACCCCCAAGGCTCTATAGTAAAAGTAGGAGATAATGTACGGGCGGGTCAAGTGATAGGATTTACAGGAGCAACGGGATGGCTTGCACATCTAGGTCCTCATTTGCACTTTGATGTGCATATTTATCTAAGTAAAGACCCAGAAGATTATCGTACACTGAAAATAACTTGGAAATCACAAAATGAATAAACTAATAAAAAAAATAAAGCAATTGGAGAAAAAGGGTATCCTCTCGAAACATCCTCATCCCCTAGTTCCTTTCCTTATTGCAATAAAATTCGTGATTTTGGCAATTTTCGCTCCTTCTCTTTCTATCCTTAATATTGCGCTCTATTCAATAGCTTCATTTGCATTTGTCTTTGCTCTCTCGCATATGTTTATTCATAAAGTATTAACGAGTTAAAATGACTTTTTTCAATATATTCTCGACAAAGAAATCAACAGCACAATCAAAACCAAAAGAAAAAATAAAGATTATAATCGACTTTAGAGAGAAAAATTCCCTAGTTGCCTCAGAACTATCTGCTCTCGGTTTCAACATAGAGTTTCGTTCTCTTCCTGTTGCAGACTATCTCGTAAATAATGTTGCTATAGAAAGAAAAACAGTTTCAGACTTCAAAAGCTCAATAATTAACAAAAGAATTATCGATCAGCTTCTTCATCTAAAACAATTTGAAAAATCTCTTTTAATCATAGAAGGTATAGACCCCGATATATACGAAGGAATCATCCATGAAAATGCATTTCGTGGTTTTCTATTATCGACACTTCTAGAGTATAAAATCCCAATAGTCTTCACTCAAAACTCCAAAGACACCGCAAAGTATCTTTCTATTTTGGCTAAAAAATCTCCAAAAAAAGACTTTTCTCTTCGCGCTTCAAGAATAATGCTTACTCCAAACCAACAATTACAATTTATTCTAGAAGGTTTCCCATTTATCGGTCCTATAACGGCAAAAAAACTACTTTCCGAGTTTAAAACACTTAAAAATATTCTTAATGCTCCTCTAGAAAACCTACAAAAGATACTAGGAAAACGGGCCATTGCTTTTAAAACTCTCATTGAACACTTTTGGCGCTCAGAGGATAATATTTAAATAATGAGCTTTTCTCATTTAAAGATGGTTAAAAAAAGAACGGTGAAAGCTTCTAAAGTATCAAAAAGATCGATGAAGAAATCAAAAAAGCATCCTTCGAAGACAACAGTCAAAAAATCCAAGCCTCTTCCAAAAGTAGAGCAATACCTCAAAACCGGAATTCAAGGCTTTGATGATCTTTTCGATCAAGAATATGGAGTTCCGACCGGATCGTCCATTCTTGTCGAAGGAGGCCCCGGTTCTGGAAAAACAATTTTCTGTTTAGGTACAGTCATAGGACTTTGTAAACAAGGCAAAAAATGTTTGTACATGAGTTTTGAAGAACCAGAAGAAAGACTTATGGATCATATGCGTCACTTTAAGTGGGATGTTGATAAATTTGTCAAATCCGGCCTTTTAAGAATTAAAAGATTCGATGCAATTGACGTCTCTCGTAGCGTAGAAGCCCTTCTGTCTGCAGCAAAAAAAGAACTCCTAATCGAAGTCGATCCTGTTCTTTTCCCAGAAGACTTCAAACCAGATTTTGTTGTTATTGACTCTTTAACCTCTATTGCCTCTGCATTCTCAGGCCACGAGTCCAGATTCAGAATTTACATGGAACAACTCTTCCGTTATCTTGAAAAGCACAAAATTACAAATTTCTTAATTAGAGAGGTTGCAACACCGTCTCACGTTGGTGCAGTCTTTAAAGAAGAAGGAGAAGCCGTGTCCTTCCTTTCAGACGGAATTGTTGTTCTTTACAATGTTATTTATGATACGGGAGCAAGAGGTTCAGCGATAGAAATCCTTAAAATGAGAGGTGTTGGATTCAAGAGAAAAATCGTGGAAATGACAATCGTCAGTGGTGTAGGAATTGCCGTTCACACAGATCGTATTTTAAAGAAAGACGCCCAAATCGGATTTAAATTAACCTAAAGTCTTTTCTTCTATATCTCGGTAGTTTCAAACATTCTTTTATATCTATAATGTAATAGCTATCTTCTACTTCTTCTCTTATGAATATCTTTCTTCGGTATCTCTCAAGGGCATATTTTCTTGCGGCACGAAATAGATAACCCTCATTTCCATTTCTTCCATTAGTAAAAGTCATTCTTCTCGAAAAATCCCTCTTTCCTTCCAATTTATCTTTCCAAAATTCCATGTATATATCAACAGAATCCTTAGCTAATCTATCTAATTTCCATCTTTTCATCAAAATCAAAAAATCACTTCATCATTTAAAAATAAATCTCTTTTGTAATATGCACTATCATATTAGATAATTATTATAAACCTCTTTTTACTTAGTTAGTTATATTTTTATTATATAACCTTATCTCTTAGTTCACTATATGCCTGTGCTTGTTTCCCCGTCGTAGTTTCATAAAATGCAATCGCCCGCAATTTATCTTCTCTAATTGCATTTTGCACATCCTCGACAATTGTAGTAGGAGTAGAATTTCTAAAAAAATCATCGGCAGACATATATCTTCTCTCTTCCATAGTTTTTCTAATGTCTTTTGATTAATAAATTTACGCTTTATATTCCTCAATTA
>CAZQLX010000006.1:30013-31034 GCA_964594495.1 Candidatus Woesearchaeota archaeon
TGTGGTATAAACCGGCCCCAACTTTCTTAATTCACTTTTCCTCAACTTAAATTTATCAACTTTAAATTTAATTTCTTTCACCCCTATATTCTCCACCCTCTCCCTAAACTCTTTTTTATTATCGGCATATTTTATTCGAGCAATTGTTAAATGACTCATAAATCTTTCTTCTTTTTTTAACCCTTCTTTCTCCAACTCAATATCAATTTTTCTTTGCAAATCCCATATTTCTTCTCCCTCAACCTTTATCCATACAATTCTCGGCTTTCCCCAACTACTAAAAACTCCTATTTTCCCTAACTTTAAAGTCATTTCTTTAAACTTCACTTCCTTCAATCTTTTTCTTATCTTCTCCACTTTTTCCTCATCAATTTCTCCAATAAATTTAAGCGTTAAATGCAAATTCTCAACTTCTGTCAATTTCCCTGTAAATCTTACCTTTCCCAATTCTTCCTGCACACGTGCAATCTCTTTTATCACATCGTCATTAAATTCAATGCATATGAACGTTCTAATTAATTTCTCTTCTACCATCAATCATTGAAACGATTATTCCGATTTTTATCCATTTCTATCCTATAAAGTTACTCTCAAGTAATAACAATCGAAAAATTTAAATACCTTATAAATGATATTTTGAAATGAAAGAATATCTAGATTTGGGTACAAAGTTAGTAAATAAAACTTATGAAGAAGAATTAGACTTCTCTTACTTTATGAAACAAAAAATGGTTGTCCCGTTCAGAGAACAAATTTCTTTTGAAGGATTAAAAGTCGAAGTAACTCATAGAGGTTTTATAATTGGTGATAATGAGGCCCAGTTTGCCTATACAAACCCTGATGAAGATAGAATAGTCCACGTTTCGAGATATTCAGGAAGATTTGAAAGATGTGAAGCACGATTCTGACAAGGCCAGAAAAGACGCGAAAGATATGGTGTCGCGTTACCATCATTCGCGAATGAGCGCACAGAAGCACTGGGCGTCTCTTTCGGCTGGACGCAAAAAGGCAAAAAAGCAAA
>CAZQLX010000007.1:0-1493 GCA_964594495.1 Candidatus Woesearchaeota archaeon
CTTCCTCTCTAGAAAATGCAAACCCCCCTATTCTAAATCTGAAAACACCATAGGGTTTACTAAAAGACATAACTGCAGCTCTAATATTTTCATGAGATAAATCAAACTCATATTTTCGAGTTGCTCCGACATAAGCTAAATCATAAATAACTTTATTTCCTTTATCACATAATTCATTAATTTTTTCATTTGGAATAATATTTCCATCTCTTGCAGAAGGATTAGATATGAACCACCATCCTTGTTTAGAACATTCAGCACTATCAAAATCATCTATCTCCTTAACTCTCATCCCTAAATTTTGACATTGGGCAGCATATCCTTCATATTCTCCTCTTAAAACATTTATTTCTTTTATTCCTTTAGTTCTTAATTGCGATAATAAGTGAAATATTCCTTCTGTGGATCCATTGGCTGTTGAATATTTATAAAAAAATCTGTTTAAAGCTGGAACTTCTTCTCTATAAACCTTAACAATTCGGTCTATAATAGGAACATGTATAGAATCGACATCAACCTTTCCCCCAATACTGGGAATTTCCAAAGGTGGACTAAACATTTTTTCCAATCCTTTTCTAATCTTTTCAACAGGAGTTGTAATAAAAAACATATCATCGGGAATGTCTTGTTCAACTTTTTTTATTATAGGTCTAACTTCAGGAAAAAAGTAAGTATAAACAGCTTTCATAGCTAATAATTTATTTTGATGACTCATAGTAAAATTGCTCCTTCCTTTTCCCAATCATATCTTATATGTCCATCAGGAAAGAATATTAATTGTCTAACTCTATCTGGATTTGAATCTCGAGTTAGCGAATTTGTTAAGCAAACATTTTGGCCTTTTATATCATAAACTCTTCCACCGTGAGGTAAATCTAGCAGTAATAATCCTCTATTCTCAATATAAGATCTCATCTCTATAATTTGCTCATCCTTTAAGTGATGCGCAGCAGTCCAATCATATATTTCAGAGTTTCTTGATTCTTCAGGTTTATTTACAGGTCTAACCGTGAGTTGTTCTATTCTATTTTGTCTTGCAAAATCAATTAATTGCTCCAACTTACTAGAACTATCAATAAATCCATCTAAAGCGACACAAGCTAATCTTACCGAGTATCCAATCCCATGCAAATCTCCTATTAATTCAGGTAAATCAATATATTCTTTCTTGTAAGGCAAATATATTTGTCTATTTTTTTCGGCATCAAAATGTACAATAGATATAGCCGGTATGGTGAGTCCTTTATTGTACCATTCTTGTAAAAAAGGTGCATAAATCTCTTTTCTCTCTGATAAAACAATTCCATTAGTTTGCAATTCTATAAAGGGAAATTCAAATCCAGAAAGTGCATCTAAATATTTAGATATCTGTTTAGGATATAATGTTGGTTCTCCTTTACTTGTGATCATCACAGTATCAACTTCTGATTGTTTAGCCAATTTTGCGGCTATAGTAAAGTTTCTCCAATTTACTTCTGGTTCCTTTAATTCAA